>NZ_DASYDG010000023.1:0-107010 GCF_036499745.1 Pinirhizobacter sp. | reverse complement strand
TACCTGCCGAAACTTGCCGCCACGGGCGAGCGCGGCGCGCTGATGACGGAGCTGCAGAACGGCTTTCGCTACCTGATGCCGGCGGTGGTGATGCTGGCGGTGGGCGTGTACCTGGCCCGGGACCTGGTCACACGCGTGCTGTTCAGCAGCGACTTCAGCGCCGCCAACGCGCTGTATGCGCCCCAACTGGCCGGTGATGTGGTGAAGATCGCCTCGTTCATCCTGTCTTACATGATGCTGGCCAAGGCGATGACACGGCTCTTCGTGGTGTCCGAATGCGTGTTTGCCGGCACTTACCTTGGTCTGGTGTATCTCTTCACCGCCCGTTTCGGCCTGGTGGGCGCGATGTACGCATTTGCCGTGAACTACCTCATGTACCTGCTGTTCAACGCGGTGGTGGTGCGCCGCTACCTGGGGAGCCTTTGATGATGGCCGACGGTTCAACCACGTTGGCGCCGCTGGTTTCGGTGCTGATCCCGGCGTTCAACCATGAACGCTATGTGGAAAGGTGCCTGGACAGCGTGCTGGAAGACCCCTACCCGGCCAAGGAAATCGTGGTAATCGACGACGGTTCCAACGATGGAACCGCCCATGTCATTGCCGCGTGGATCGCACGGCATGGCCATGAGATCCCCATCGAATACAGTAGCCGTGCGAACAAGGGCGTGTCAGCAACGCTGAACGAACTGGCCGCCCGTGCCCACGGCGAATTCCTCCGCCTGGGCGCCAGCGACGATTACCTCCTACCCGGGGGGTTGCATGCGCAGGTGCGCTATCTGCGCGAGCATCCGGCCAAGGGCGCGGTAATCGGCGACTCGGTGGTGATCGACGCCGACGACAACCCGATCCATGCCAGCGGCATGTGCGACCTGCACGGCGCGGACAAACGCCTTTACCTGTCCGACGACGGCATCCGGCGCGCGGTGATCACCCAATGGGCGGTCGGCGGCCCGGTGGTATTGATCCGCAAGAGCGCGCTGGAGACTGTCGATCGCTGGAACGAGGGCCTGCACATCGACGACTGGGACCTCTTCCTGCGCCTGGCCGCCCGCGATGCACTGGGTTTCATCGACGTGAGCGTGTGTGCGTACCGACTGCACGGCACGAACCTCAGCAAGACCCGGCACGCGCCCACGAGGGTGAAGAACCTGCTGGAGTCGCGCCAGGTGGCGCTACGCCGGCTACCGTTGTTCGACGAGCCCCACGCCACGCTGTTGCGCGCGCAGGTGCACCTGATCGACGCCAAGGTCGCCTTCCTTCAGAAGAAAGCCTGGGCGCTGGCCGTGCACATGGCAGCCCATGCATGCCTGCGCCTGGCCTCGCGGCTGAAGGTGACCCATGGCGTGCCGCGGACGGGCAAGGCATGAAGAACCTCCTGCACCTGCCGTCCACCTACCTGGGCCTGCCGCTGCTTTTTTCGTGCGCGCTTACGTACCTCAGTTATGACCTTGCCACCGGTTACACCCAGGGCTTGCTGCTGCTGGCCATGATGGCCACGGCGACTATTGTCTTCGATGCCTGGTCGCGTACGCGCCTGCCGCCGGTGGCGAAGTTTCGCCTGCGGCGCTACACGGGAACGCGCGAAGCCTTCGTGGCCCTGGCCTACGCTTGGGGCGTAGTGCTCTTTTGCCTCATCGACCTGGCCCTGTTCCCCATCCCGCTGTTCGACAAGCCGTCGTCATATGCGGTGATGGAGAACGGCCGTGAGCACGTTCGCCATATCTCGGACATGTGCTGGACCTTGCCGGTGATCGGCCTGCTGTGCGCCCGGAGCAAAGCAGTGCGGAACACGCTGGTGTTCGTGGGGCTGGTGTTTCCGGTACTGGTGATCGATCGCAACCGCATCTTCGCCACATTTTTTTCGCTGGCCCTGGTCATTGCCCTGCGCCGCGACGAAAACCGGCCGCTGCCGTGGAAACGGATCATAGCGATCGTTCTGGTGAGCGGCGCGATATTCTCGATCCTCGGCGCCATTCGCTCAGGCACGCTCGATACCGTGGCGCTGCCTTTCAGCGCGCTCTATCGCTCACTGCCACAAGGCCTGAAGTGGCTGCTTCTGTATGCCAGTGCCGGACCGTACAACTTCGGCGCGATTGAAGCGAAGCATTACATCAACGCCAGCTTTCTCATCAACCAGCTGATACCCATGAGCGGCTCGGTGGCCACAGCAGGCACGAACATCCCACTGGATGCGTCCAACATCAACGTGGGCACCGAGTTCTTCCCTTTCCTGATGGCCTGGGGACCCGCCGGTGCGGTGGGTTCCATGGCTGCGCTGTACGCGATGCTGCTGTGGAGCGTGCGACGTTTGCGCGCCGCAGTGTCGCTGTTTCCGTTGCTGATATTCCTGCGCGTGGCCTACGTATGCGTGATGGCGCCTTTCGCGCCCCAGGCGTTTACCTGGACCAACATCGGTTTCGTTCTGCTGTGCCTGGTGCTGCAGCTGCTGGCCTGGTGCCTGCCGGTACGCGGTGAACCCAGATCCCTGTTTGCCACGGCGCCGGTGGCGCGTGGCGCATCGCCTTCTCACTGACTTCTACCGCGAGCCATCCGACCATGGAACAAGACGAAATCTACATTGCCGACCTTTGGCGTGTGTTTGCCCGCGAGTGGCGCTGGTTCGCCATCGTACTGGTGGTGGTGCTGGCCTGTACGTTCGCCTTCATCCACGCAACCAAGCGCCAGTGGGAAGCCACCGCATGGTTCCAGATCGCACAGGTAGGCCAGGTGCCTTCCGGGCAGGATCCACATGCCGAGTCGCTACAGCGCGTTCTTGAGCGACTGCAGACGGCGGACTTCCAGAACCAGGTATTGAAGAACCAGGGGTTCGCGCTGGATTCGCCCGAGGCGCGGCTCTATCGCAAAAGCGTGAAGCTTGACCCTTCGCCCTACGGGCAAATGATCAAGCTCAACGTGCGTGGCGCGTCGGCCGACCTGGCAGGCAGGCTGGCCACGGCCACGGTCAACGAACTTCATGCGTTGCACCAGCAGATAGAAAGCGCACCGCTGCACATGGCCCGGGCGACCCTGGTGGAGCTGCAGGAACAGCTCGACGTCGCCACGGCCGACCGCGACCGCCTGTTGCAGATAGTCAACGGCAAACCGGGCCAGGAAGCGTCGCTGGCAGCGGTACTGCTGGCCAGCAAGACACAGGAAGTGCGCAGCCTGCGGCAGTCCACCTCCGACCTGACCGCCCGGCTCAGTCCCACCTATACCTTCGATACCTCGCTGGTGTTCCCGGTGTACGTACCGGAGGGGCCATCGTTTCCCAACGTGACGCTGGGCTGGGGCATCGGCATTGTTTTCGGATTGTTCCTTGGCGCGCTGGCGGCCATGGCGCGCAACGCATTCCGCCGCGCAAGCACGAGGTAACCCGCCATGAATGAAACACAGCTCCTGCAAACCCAGCTTGCCTTCGACAGCGTGGCGGCCGACTACGACGGCCCGCGTGGCAACAATGAACTGATCCAGCGCATGCGCGTGACCCTATGGGACACCGTGCGCGATACCCTCGCCCCGGGTTCCCGCCTGCTCGACCTTGGCTGCGGCACGGGCCTGGATGCCGTGCACTTCGCCCGCGAAGGCCACGAGGTGGTCGCCACCGACTGGTCGCCGCAGATGGTCGGCCGCACCCGGGCACGGGCGATCGCCGAAGACCTGCAAGGACGCGTCGATACCGCGCACCTTGGCGTTCAGCAACTCGGCCAGCTCGAGGGCGACGCCAGCTTCGATGGCATTTACTCGAACTTCGGGCCATTGAACTGCGCGCCGGACCTCATTGCCCTTTCCAACCAGTGCGCGCGCCTGCTGCGCCCGGGCGGCACGCTGGTGTTCTCGGTCATGGGCCGGATCTGCCCTTGGGAAGTGGGCCACTACGGTTTGCGAGGCCGGTTCCGGCGGGCGGCGGTGCGAGCGGCGCGTGGCGACACGCCGGTGGGCATGAACCGCCATGTGATCTGGACGCGGTATTACCTTCCGCGGGAGTTCTACCGCTCGTTCGCCGGGCAGTTCGACCTGTCGAGCTACCGCGCGCTGAGCCTGTTCGTACCGCCGCCGTACCTGGTGGACTTCCAGCGCCGGCATCCGGCGTGGTGTGAACGGCTGGGTCGCATGGACGACCGCATGGGCGGATGGCCGGTGCTCCGGAACATGGGTGATCACTTCCTGATCGTCATGCGCAAACGCCAGGCGGCATGACGATGAGCACGCGACCGGTCCACACTACGCTGGCCCATGCGGTGTCGATGACACCCGCGGGGCTGTCGCGCGGGCCACTGTCGATCGAGGATGGCCGGCTCGCCTCCGGATCGGTCCCGCGTGCCTTCACCATGGACCTTCGCGGACACATGGTTTTTCCGGGCCTGATAAACGCGCACGAACACTTGCACGTGAACGCGGTTCCGCCGCTGTTGACCGGCGCGCCGTTCCCCAACAGCTATGCATGGATCGAAGCGTTCCAGGAACATTTCCGGGCGCCGGAAGTGGTTGCATCCCTGCAACAGCCCAAGAGCCTGCGGATGCGCCATGGTGCGCTGAAGAACCTCCTGGCCGGAACCACCTGCGTGGTGCACCACGACCCCTGGCACCGCGCTCTGGACGCCGAAGATTTCCCCGTTGCGCTGTTGCGCGACTTCGGCTGGAGCTATGCGCTCGGCGGCCCGGCCTTTGGCCCCTCGGTACGCGACAGTTTCAGGGCCACGCCGCCAGAACGTCCCTGGATCATCCACCTGGCCGAAGGCACCGATGCCGATGCCGCCGCTGAACTGTCGGCGCTCGATGCCATGGGTTGCCTGGCCGCCAACAGCGTGCTGGTGCATGGCGTGGGCATGAACGATGACGACATCAGCCGCGTGATTGCCCGCAGTGCCACGGTGGTGTGGTGCCCGGGCAGCAACCGCGCCTTGCTGGGGCGCTCGCTCGACCCGCGGCCCCTGGCCGAAGCTGGCCGGTTGGCGCTGGGCAGCGATTCGCGCCTGAGCGGCGAGCGCGACCTACTGGAGGAAATGCGCGGCGTGCTGTCGCGCGGCGAACTCGATGCCGCCGGGCTCCTGCGGCTTGCCACCAGCGACGCGTCGCGCCTGCTCAAGCTTCACGATCACGGCAACCTGTCCGCGGGCCAACCGGCGGACTTGTTAGTCGTGGAAGATCGGGGCCTTGGCGCCGGGAACCTGGCGGGCATCTCCCGCCACGAGATTCGCGCGGTGGTGCGCAACGGCGTGCCGCGCATTGCCGACACGGATTTCGCCACTTGGTTTGAGGCCGCCGGGGTGGACACCGTGCCGGTGACGCTTGATGGCCGGGCAAAGCTGCTGGACGAGCGCCTGGCAACACCTGCACTGATCGCGATGGAACCGGGGCTGGAATTCCACCGCACCCCCCGGGGGCATCACCGCGACACCCACATTGCCGTTGGAGTCCACTGATGTCCTGGCCGTCCATCCTGGAACCGGCCCACGCGTATGCATTGTGGGCGCCCAGCTATCCGGCGCATGCCCACAACGCGGTGATGCAGACCGAGGAGCGGGCGATGCTCGGCCTTCTTCCGTCGAACCTGAGCGGCATTACGGTGCTCGATGCCGGTTGCGGCAGCGGGCGGTACATGCGCCATGTGCTCGATCGCGGCACGGTAGCGGTCACGGGCGTGGATCTGTCGCTACCCATGCTGCTGCGCGCGCAGGATGAACTTGCATCGTGCGCGGACCCCAGCCGCTATTGCCTGATGCAGGGAAGCGTGGACGCATTGCCCGTGCCCGACGCCTTTGCCGACATCGCGCTGTGCGGCCTGGTGCTGGGCCATCTGGAAGGGCTCGACGCGGCACTGGGCGAACTTCGCCGCGCCACCCGGCCCGGCGGCATGGTGTTGTGCAGCGATGTGCATCCGATCGGCCATGCCCTGGGCTGGGCCCGCGATTTCAAGTCGGCGGGAAAGCGCTACGCCGTGCGCCATACCCAGCACCTTTACCACCACTGGCACGCCGCTTGCGCCGCCCATGGGCTGGCCATCGAAAGCGTGCTCGAACCCATGCTCGATCCCAATGACATACCCGCCGGGGCGCACTTTGATGCGCGTGCGCTCGAAGTGCCGGTGGCGTTGATATTCAGCTTAAGGCGAATTCCATGAATGCCCTCCACTCCCTGTCGTTGCCGCTGCGTGGCAAGCCGCGAACCCTGTTGATCAACCCAACCATCACCTCGCGCTCGGGCACGCGCTTTCCGCTGGCGATACTGCACCTGGCCGCGGCACTGGAGCGCACGGGAGAAAGCCATCTGATCGACGGCAACATCGACCGGGATACCGTAGCGGCCGTCTTGCGCTGCATGGCGCAGGAGAGCTTCGACGCCGTGGGCATAAGCGTGATGGGCGGCCCGCAGGTGGCGCCCGCGATTGCCCTCTCGCGGGCGATCCGCGAACACCATCCGCATGTGGCAATCATCTGGGGCGGGTATTTCCCCACGCTGTATCCCGATACCACGCTGGCCGCGCCTTACGTGGATTACGCCATCCGCGGCCAGGCCGAGGAGAGCCTTCCGGAGCTCATCACCGCCATTACCGGTTCGGGTACACCGGACCTGGGCAAGATCGGCGGCATGTCGTGGCGCCGCGATGGCGAGGTGGTACACAACCCCAACCGGCGGTTCAACATGAGCGACCCGGGCAAGGTGCTGCCCTACGACAAGCTCGGCGACCTGACGCGCTACCACGCGCGCACATTCCTGGGGAACCGGACAGTCGCCCACCAGGCGTCGGTAGGCTGCCGCTTCCGCTGCACGTTCTGCGGGGTGGCCGCGATGTTCGGCGGCACCACGGTGCTTCCGGCGGCCGAACAACTCGATCGCGACCTGCATTACCTCAAGTACGAACTGGGTGCCGATTCGGTCCAGTACATGGACCACAACTTCTTCGATCGCGAACGGGACATGGTGCCGTTGCTGGAAGTGATGGCCCGGTATGAACTGCCGTGGTGGTGTTTTGCGCGTTCGGATGCATTGTTGAATCTGTCAGAGAGCACATGGAAGCTGGTGCGCAAGAGCCGGTTGAAGATGGCTTATATCGGCGCGGAATCGCCCAGCGGCGCCATGCTGAAGGAAATCCGCAAGGGCACGCGCCCGGACCAGACCCTGGAAGTGGTTGAACTTTGCCGCCGGAACGGGGTGATCCCGGAGTTGTCCTTCATGGTGGCTCCGCCGGAGAACACCGTGGAAGAAACCGAACATACCTTCGAATTCATCCGCGAACTGAAGCGGATCAACCCGGAGTCCGAAGTCGTCATCTACATCTACACCCCGCTGCCGGAAAGCAGCAAGCACGAGAAAGACCGCGGCAAACGCAGCAGCATGCCGCTGCTTGACTTCAATGGCGAACCCCTGGTGTTCCCGTCCACGCCCGACGAATGGACACAACCGCAGTGGGTGAACTATGCCTGCCACGCCGACGCCCCCTGGCTCGACGACAAGCTCCGTCAACGCATCCAGGATTTCGTCACGGTGCTGCGTTGCCGCTTTCCCACCGTGCAGGATCTGAAATCACCACGGTGGGCCAAGCGCAGCCTGAGCATGATGGCCCGGTGGCGCTACCACCAGCGCAGGTACGACAAGCCGTGGGAGCTGAATCTGGCCAACCGCCTGGTCCGCCTGCGCATGCCGCAGGTTTCGGGGCTTTAGGGCGCACTGTCGATGCATGTGGCCCAGGTCAATTTCCTGCCTGCACCGGCGGATATCCCGCCCGAGGCATTGCTCGCCCGGTGGAACACGCTCGGTGATGTGGCCGACGCCGTGGCGAGCACAGGCACGCGGGTGTCGGTGGTGCAGGTAGCGCCATACCAGTGCCGGATGACGCGTGGCTCGGTGGACTACCACTTCATCCCAACCACGCCCGACGACGGCGGACGGCGCGTGGCCACCGTGCTGGGCGACCTTGGTGTTGACGTTCTGCATGCCAATGGACTGGGCTTCGCCCGGCAGGCGCACGAGGTGTCACGCCATCGCCCGGACCTTCCGATCGTGTTCCAAGACCACGCCGACCGCGCGCCACCGTGGTGGCGGCGCGCGCAATGGCGGCGCTGGTATGCCGTGGCCGCGGGTGTGTCGTTCACCGCGCCGGAACTGGCGCGTCCCTTCACCGATGCAAAATTGTTTGGGCCACGGACGTTGCAGTTTTCGATACCCGAATCCAGTTGTTCCTTCAACGTGGGAAGCGGCGAGGCGGCGCGCGTGGAAACAGGCCTGCATGGCAACCCGTGCCTGCTTTGGGTCGGACACCTGGTAACGGACAAGGACCCGCTTGTCATGCTCGAAGGCGTGGCCCAGGCGAGCGACCGACTGCCCGGTATCCAGGTGTGGTGCGCCTTTGGCACCTCGCCGTTGATCGAGCAAATGCATCGGTACATCACTGCAGACCCGCGATTGGCCGGCCGCGTGCACCTACTCGGCAGCGTGCCGCACGCACGCATCGAACGACTGATGCAGGCGGCCGATATCTTCGTCTCGGCCAGCCACCGCGAGAGCAGCGGGTATGCCCTGCTCGAAGCGATGGCATGCGGCACGATACCGGTGGTGACCGATATTCCCTCGTTCCGCGCCATCACTGGGCTAGGCGCCGTAGGCCGCCTGTGGCCGGCTGGTAATCCGGACCGGCTGGCGGACGCCCTTGTCGTCGTGGCGACCAACGCATCGGCACGCCGGGGTGTCCGTGCTCGTTTCGACGAAGAACTTTCACCCGCCGTGCTGGGCCGCCGCTGGACCGATGCCTACGCCCAGGTGATTCAGGCATCACGCGTGGGTACGCCATGAAGATCGCCCTGGTGCTTCCCGGAGGGGTCGATCGTGGCGGCGAAGAGCGGGTGATTCCCGTATTCCTTGCGCTGGTGGAACGCCTGGCCAAGGTACACGAGGTGCACGTATTCGCCTTGCGGCAGGAAGCGAAGCCTGGCCAATGGCCCCTGCTCGGTGCAACGGTCCACAACATCGGTGATGGCTGGACCCGCCTGCGGGCGCTGGCGGCAATCCGCAACGAGCACCGCCGCGGTCCGTTCGACGTGGTGCAGGCCTTGTTCTCCGGAGCGTGCGGCCAGGTGGCGGTACTCGCCGCGCGAGGGTTGCACGCGCGTGGTGTGGTGCATATCGGGGGTGGCGAACTGGTGTCGATGCCGCGCATCGGTTACGGCGGGCGGCGGAACTGGAAGGGTCGTTTGCGCGAAGCCTGCGTGCTGCGCGGGGCGCATGCTGTCACCGCGGCCAGCATGCCGGTGGTTCAATCGCTGCTGGCGCTTGGCATTCATGCGCGGCGCATTGCGCTCGGTGTGGACCTGCGCTCCTGGCCACCACTGGCGCCACGCCGGCGCGGTGAATCCGTGCCGCGCCTGATCCACGTGGCCAGCCTCAACCGGGTCAAGGACCAACCCACCCTGCTTCAGGCGCTGGCGAAATTGAAGCGCGCGGGCATTACCTTCCAGATGAATATCGTGGGTGTGGATACGCTCGACGGTGAGATGCAGGCATTGGCAAACCGCCTGGGGCTGGATGGCAACGTGCACTTCATGGGTTTCAGGACGCATCGTGAACTTCGCGACCTGGTCAAGGCAGCCGACCTCCTGGTGATGTCATCCGCGCATGAAGCCGGCCCCATGGTGTTGTTCGAGGCTGCCATCGCCGGCGTGCCCACGGTGGGTACCGCGGTGGGACACCTGGTGGAGTGGTCACCGTCCGCGGCGTTGGCGGTACCCGTGGGCGATGCCACGGCGCTTGCCAGCGGTATCGAGCGCCTGCTGGCCAACGAGGATCTGCGCTTGCACATGGCCGGCATCGCACAGCATCGCGCCATCATCGAGGACGCCGACTACACCGCGCGTGCGTTCGAGACGCTGTACCTGGAAGTGCTCGGTCCGTTGCCCGCCGCTACTGGCTGAGGAGTAGGTGTCACCGGGTTGACGATGTCGTCGAAGGCAGCGCGCACCGCGTATAAGGCATCCGGCCGCGGCACCGGCTTGGTCAACACGCGAAGGAACCGGCGTCCCCGCGGCAGATCCACCCAACTGCGCTCGCGCAACCACAGTTGCGTGCGAATCATGTCCTGCTGTTCCTGCAACGCCTCGGCGGACGGCCGAAGACGGTTTTCCAGGTACTTGCGCATTTCGCCGAACGAACCGAACCATTCGATGCCGTGCAGCGTGTGATGCCAGAAGCCGGTGCACGAAGCTTCGGTGAGCGTGCGGCGACGCGAGACCATGCGCAACAGGCCACGGCCGGTGGCGGCCAACCGGCGGGTCACGGCTCCGGGGATGGCGTGCCGATAGTAGCGGTCCACCATGGCCAGCGCGGGGAGCGCCCACCATGCGCCGCGTCCATTGGCAGCCCACAGCTGGTCCCAGTCATTGGCTGACATGCGCGCGGCCAGCAGCGCGATATCGTGCAGGTGCAATAGACGCATACTGCGATTGCAGATATTCCCCGCCGCATGCAGCAACAGGTGGCTCATCAGCGCACCGTTCGATGGATACGCGTTGAGTCCCGGATGCGCCATGCCGGGGAATATCCGTTCGGTGATGTCTATCATGGCCACCGGCAGGCGCTCCTGGATGCGCGTATGCAACTCGATATTGACCGGGGTATCACGGTGTTCGCCCAGGCAGAACTTCCGTTCGCCATCGACGGGCCTCAGCACGCGGTGCTTCCACACCGAAAACGACTGCACGTAGCCAAGGCCCTGCAGCACGGCCGTCATCGCGTCGATGTCGCCTTCCCGCACCAGCAGGTCGATGTCGGCCATGGGCCGGTCGCCGGCCTGGTAGAGCCCGATCGCATGCAGGGCCGAACCCTTCAACGGTACCGTGGCAATGCCTGCGATGCATGCCTGCTGGTCGATCCGCGAAAGCAGGTCCTCAATGCGCTGGTGGCGTACTTCCACGTGCTCGCGCTGGCTCGCGGTAAAGGCCGACCAGTGCGGCCCTTGCCAGGCCTGGCATTTGGCCATCAGCGGCGCTACGCCGTGGATGGCGGCGGCGGCCGATGCCAGGCGCCACTGCGCTTCGTCCCACGCAGGGATCGGGCCACCTGGCCTGGCAAGCTCCAGGGCCAGCGCCTCGGTGGCGTGGCGCAGGCCGCGGCTAACGATTCTGGGAGGTGGCAGCACGGCGCTTCACCTGGCTTGCATCGGCGGGTGCCAGCGGGGGCGTGGCGTTCGCGTTGCGATGCGCGCCCTCGCAGGCGATCAGGGCATCCCAACGCGCCTGGAGACTGGCCTGCGCCATCGCATGTCCATCGTGGCCTGCCTGCTGCAACTCCACCTGGGTATGCAGGAGGTCGCGGAAGCTACGGTAGAAGTGCGAGTCGTAGGCGCCGCTGAACATCATGGCCAGGTCGCCCGAATCCTGCCAGTGCGTTTTCTCGCCCAACTGGGCCTGTACCTGCTCGAAGAATTTCGTCCCCGGAAGGGGATAGGACACACTCACGCCGATGTCGTCGGGCGCGGCGCGGGCAATCAGTGCACGCGTCGCCAGCAGATCATCGAGCTGTTCGCCGAGGTAACCCAGCTGGATGAAGAATCCCACGCGAATGCCGCGCTCGCCCAGGCGCTGGCGAGCGGTCACCAGGTCGTCTACCCGGGTGCCCTTGGTCATGCTGTCCAGCACGCGCTGGCTGCCGCTTTCGGCTCCGATCCATGCTTCGGCACAGCCGGCCCGCGACAACGCGTCGGCCATGCGATCGCTGCAAAGGTCCGCGCGCGTCTGGATGGTGAAGGGCACCGAGCCGTTGGCTTCGTCCAGATGGTCGGCGAAAGCGTTAACCCAGTCGATGTGGAAGCCGAAGATGTCGTCGGCCATCCAGATGTGGTCAGGTGCGAACGCGTGCTTGAGGTAGGTCATCTCCGCGGCCACGTCGGCTGCGTCGCGCTGTTTGTAGTGATTGCCCCAGATCGGCTTCGCACACCAGTTGCAGCGGAACGGACAGCCGCGCGAAGCGGCCATGTTCAGGCTGAAGTATCCGTGCCGCTCGTTCCACAGCCCACGGTAGCGTTCGATATCCACCAGGTCCCAGGCCGGGTGACCCACCAGGCGGGGATCGGGCGGCATTGCACCGATGCGTGGCACCTTCGCCTGGCCGGCAACGAGCGTAGCCACGCCGTCGATGTTCGACACCCATTCGCGCGGATCCATCGCCGGGTTCGCGTCCAGCCGGTCGATCAGCTGGGCGAGCGCGGCGATGCCCTCGCCTACCAGCACCGCATGGGCGCCCGCCGCCAGGAATGCATCGGGATGGTCGGAGGCATCGGAGCCGGCCACGATCACCCGCGCGCCCATCGAACTTGCTTCGGCGATCATCCGGCAGGCCGCCTCGCGCATGCGACCCAGGCACATCTTGGTCAGGAAGTTGAAATTGTCTTCGTAGAAGACCACCACGTCCGGCGCCGCTTCCACGAAGGCCGGCTCGTAGTCTTCCACGCCTTCGGCGAGCATCGAATCGAACAGGCTCACCGCGTGCCCGGCGTCTCGCAGGAAGGCGGCGACCTGGATCGTCGCCAGCGGCGGATAGGGCTTGCCTCGCTCCCATTGCTTGCTGTCGTACCGCAGGAAATAGGAGTGGCTGACCTGGATCTTTAACATCGGTTACGGGGCCTTGGATCGTCGCCGGAGGGACGGACGGCGGCGGAAGACGTGCGGTTCCGTGCTCGTCGTTGCCCGCTGCATGGGGGTAAGTGCCAAGGTGGCGGCGATCGGTTGCGTTGCCCGTGCCCGCACAACCTTTCCCATCGGGAAGGGCACCCATGGAACGTGAACCTCGATTCGGCCGGCAGGCAATGCCGCCGCCACGGCCCACCTTGCGAAAAGACGACGATGGCCCTGACCGAACTGCATGGCGTCACCCACGCCAGTGCCGATCCTTTTGCCGAGGCCATCGAGCACCGTTTCACGTTCTCGCAGCAGATTCTCGGCGCCCGCTTCCGCTTCGAAGGTAACGACCAGACGCTGGTGGACCTTGCCCAGGCCACATACGCGGGCCTGCCCCGGCACCGGTTGCCGGTGACCGCGCCGGAATTCCGCATCGAGTTGCGGCTGCTGCCGCGCCGGGCCGGGACCGCTAACGGGGAACCGCCGCCGGTGCGCGTGCAGTCGGGCGCCGGGTTGCTGTGCGGCGTGATGGATGCATCCAATTACGTGGTGCTGGCGCCGGGTCAGCGCCGTGCGCTCGTCGTCGTGTCGGCGGACATGCTCGACCAGCCCTACCATGTTCGCTATGAGCTGATTGAGTTCGCCGTCTTCGTGCTGGCCACGCGCGGCCTGGGCCTGGTGCCGTTGCACGGCGCATGTGTCGGTCGCAACGGCCGGGGCGTGCTGGTATTGGGCGCCAGTGGCTCGGGGAAATCCACGCTGGCCCTGCACAGCCTGCTGCACGGACTGGATTTCCTTGCCGAAGATGCCGTGTTCGTGCGCCCGGAAAGCCTGCTGGCCACGGGGGTGGCCAATTTCCTTCACGTGCAAGCCGATGCGCTGGGTTTCATCGACGACGACGGCGCCCGGCGCTGGATCGGCCAGTCACCGGTGATCCATCGGCGCAGTGGCGTGGCGAAATTCGAGGCGGATCTTCGGCTGGGGCAGTTCAAGGTGGCAGCGCAACCGCTGGAACTCATCTCGGCTGTCTTCGTCAGCAGTGAACCGGCAGCCGGCGCCCGCCTGGTCAATCGCCTGGGGCCGGATGAAGCGGCCTCGCGCCTGGTGGCCGACCAACCCTATGCTTCGGGCCAGCCCGGGTGGCGCTGTTTCGAAGAACGACTGACGCGGCGTGGTGTACATGAACTGCGGCGTGGACCGCATCCGCGGGATTCGGTGGATGCCCTGCTGACCCTGCTGGCATGATTACCCGCCGCCCGCCCCCCGATGCCATGTCCGCGGGCGTGATGGTGCGCACGCTGGCCAGCCTGCTTACACGGGGCGAATGGATCGGAACGCTGTGTTACATCGCGCTATCGCTCGGCGTGGCGCTGTCGGGAAGCGTAGCGGCCCTTCTGTTGGTGCCCCTGGTGCAGCCATCTCTACTGGGCCGCGGCCTGTTCAGCATGGGCGGCACCGACGCACAGGCGATTGCCTTCAGCGTCGCCACCGTCGCCTTCGCCCTGATGCGCTGGCAATCGGCGCGGCTGGGCGCCTGGTTGGTGGGAAGCCTTGCCCGCACCCTGCGCCAACGCGTGCATGCCCGCCTGATGGGCGCGCCCATGGCATCGCTGGCCAATTCCCCTTCGGCGGAAATCGCCAACGTCCTTACTTACAACATCGAGATCATCGTGCCGGGATACGGCGCACTGCAACAACTGCTGGTGGCAGCGCTCACCTCAGTGGTTACCCTCGCCTTCGCCATCTGGATATCACCCTGGCTGGTACTGGCCGTGCCCGTGCTGGTGGTGGCGGGCGTGTTGGTGTCACGCAGTTTCGGCCGCGAGCAATCGCTCGTGAGCCGCCGCTACGTACGGGACCTCACCGACCTTTTCTGGCACAGCGAGGATTTCCCGCGCCGTCTGCGCCACGTGCGATCGTTCGAACGCGAATCGGCCGAGGAAGCCAGCCACCACGCCGTGTCCTGTCGCCTGGCCCAGGGCTACGGGCGGCAGCTGGAACTGATTGCCTCCAGCAGGCTGGTGCTGGAACTGATGGCGGCGCTGGGGGTGGGCGCGGTATTCATGCTTGCACACCGCTGGCAGGGGATCGACCAGGGCTCGCTGGTGGCCGTGTGCCTGCTGCTGGTACGGCTGCTGCCTTCCTTGCTGCTTACCAGGCAAAGCTTCCAGCAATGGCGGTCGGCCGTGCCGGCGTTCGAGCTGTGGCAGAAGTACATGCAACTGGGTACGACGGAAACGGCTGCTCCCCCGCTGCAGGTCCGTGGCGAAGTGGAAGTGATCTACATCGACCGGGTGCGGGTGACCCCACCGGCTGCGGGCCTCACCCTTCTGGATATCGAACTCAAGCCAGGCGAGCTCACGCTGATCTCCGGGCGCTCAGGGATAGGCAAGACGAGCCTGGTGGACGTGCTTGCGGGCATGGCCGAACCTGAAGTGTTCCTTGCGCACGACAGGTTTGGGCCGATCGGTTTGGACGACTATCGCGCGCACGTCCGCCGCGGTGCCTATGTGGGCCAGCAGGTGCGGCCATGGCAACGAACGGTGCGTGAATGCCTGTTATGGGCAGCGCCTGGCGCCACCGAACAGGACCTGGGCAACGCGTTGCGCGATGTTGGCCTTCAGATGCGGCTGGACGCCTCGACCGACGGATGGGATACGGCGCTGGACAACGCCTCGAGCCGGTTCTCAGGCGGCGAACTGCAACGACTTATGCTGGCCCAGGTGATCTTGCGCAAACCCCGTCTTGCGATCCTGGATGAAGCAACCAGCGCGCTGGATACGCCATCGGAACTTTCGGTGCTCAAGGCGGTAAAGCAACGCTTGCCCGACACCATCGTCCTGGTGGTGTCGCATCGTGCGGGGGTCGCGGACATCGCCGACCAGCACATCAGCATCGAAGACTCGCTCGTCCAGCGCAGTGCTACTCATTTCGCCGCGGCGGGTCGCTTGTAGGGAATGAATGGCCCGAGGCTGACGAAGCCTTTTGGAAAACCCACGCTGCGGTCGACCATGCGCACGATATCCATCTTGCACAGCTGGGTGCCGGGTGTCTTCGTCACCAGGATATCGTCGCTCGACAGAGAGTCGGCGCCGCCCCTGGGATAGTTAACGTAGATCGTCGACCCGAAGTCGTACACGATGGCCGTGTGGTCGATCACGCGGCTGCTTTGCACCTGGGGCAGGTTGATGCAGGTAACAGGAGCTCCGGCAACGCGCCCTTCGAGCACCTTGGCCAGTTCTGCTGCAGGGTCGTGCTTGCTGGCGGCCAGGACGCTGCCGGAAACGATCAGGGCAGCGCTACCGAAGGCGAAGATTCTGGTGAGGGTGCGCATGGGAATTCCTCCCGGTGGGGACGCACGCCCATGGTATGCCGATCCGCATCCGGCGGAAGCGTCCGCTATGGCAGCGGGTTACCCCCCGTTACGCCATGGCTAACGGATCTCCAGCCATCGGTCGGCTATCGGCCCGGCGACAAGCATGCGGCGGTCGCGTCCGTAGTGGTGCTCTACCGCCCAGGGATAGGCCCGGCCCTGGCGGGGCATCACTGCATCACCACGCCGGACATAGCCTGCGGTGAGCTGGCCCAGCACATTGCCCTCGGCAGCCGCGCCATCGAGATCGCGTGGCGTTGCCACTACGGCGCCATGGGTATCCATGTGGGTGAGCAAGCGGCAAACATAGGCCGCGGCGAGGTCGGCTTTCAATGTCCAGGGCGCGTTGGCATAACCAATGACACACGCGAAGTTGGGCATGTCCTGCACCAGCACGGCCTTGTAGAGCATGCGGTCACGCAGCGGCTGCAATACGCCGTCCACGCGCACCTGCATGCCGCCCAGTACCTGGATCGTCAGGCCCGTGGCGCTCACCACGATATCCGCGGGCAACTCCTGTCCCGATGCCAGGCGAATGCCCGTCGGCGTGAAGGTATCGATGCGGTCGGTGGCCATGGAAACCTTGCCCGCCTTGATCGCCTTGAAGAGGTCCGCGTCGGGCACCACGCAGACACGCTCGTCCCAGGGCATGTACGCAGGAGTGAAGTGCCGCATGTCCATGCCCTTGCCGGCGTACTGGCGCATCTGGGCTACCAGCAGGCGGCGCATGCCCTTCGGCCAGCGGCGACAGGCGATATACAGGCCGCGCTGGATGCCGATCATGACCCGTCGTGACATGCGGTGCACGACGGCCTTGGGCAGCACGTGGCCGAGCAGCTTCGAGATCGGATCCACGCCGGGGAGCGAGATAATGTAGGAAGGCGACCGCTGCAGCATCGTCACATGGGCCGCCTTGTCCGTCATCGCCGGTACGATCGTTACCGCCGTGGCGCCGCTGCCGACCACCACCACGTTCTTGCCCGCGTAGTTGAGATCGGACGGCCAGTGCTGGGGATGGACGATCGTGCCGGTAAAATGCTCCTGTCCGGGAAATGATGGTTGGTAACCGGCGTCGTAGTCGTAATATCCCGTGCAGCTCACCAGGTACCGGGCCTCGAATACCTGCAGTTCGCCTGTGGCCTCGTGCAACGCATGCAGCGTCCATGCACCATCGGCGCTGCTCCATTCGGCACGCTGCACCCGAAGACCACAATGAATCTTTTCTTCGACGCTGTATTCGCGGGCGGCATCCTGGATGTACTGCCGGATGGATTCACCATCGGCCATCATGGTCGGCGACTGCCACGGCCGGAACGCATAGCCGAAACTGAATACGTCGGAGTCCGAGCGGATTCCCGGGAACTTGAACAGATCCCAGGTGCCGCCCAACCGTTGGCGGCGCTCGATCAACGCCACCCGTTTACCGGGATGCTCGCGCGCCAGGTGACAGGCCATGCCGATGCCGGCAAGGCCTGCCCCGATGATCACCACGTCGAACCGCTCGCCCATGGCCTTGCACCCTGAACGGATGTGGCCATCAGCATAAGCGTTTCAGGCGTGGTCGCGTATAGACCGATTAGTTGGGTAGGGGCAACGAAATCGAGTGGGATTTGACCGAAGTGCTGAGCGACGGGAACGGGTCGATACCGGTCTCGTCGATGATCGCCTGCACGGAGACCACCTCGCAGGTGGGTTCGTCGACATTGGTGCATTCCCACACCGCGGCGCCGCCTTCTTCGGCATCGTAGATCGCCTTCCATGTGTAGTTGGGCACCACCACGGCATCGTTACCAATGGTCGATGGTGTCGGCCCGTCGAAAGCAGGACCGGTCACCACGTAGACCTCGCCATCGCTGGTGGCCATGTCGCGCACGGTGGTCTCGATGCGTTCCCACTTGCCGGTGTTCAGCACGTGCGACTGCGGCACCATGTTGGCCAGCGAAAAACTCTGCTTCTGCGAAGGCGCGTCCGGCTCGTCTCCAGCGGGTGTCATGTGACCGCGGTCGTAGCCGCTGCCTTTGTAGTCGGCCAGTTCCGAGCGGTCCGCCACCGGGATGCCGGTTTCGGCGTGGAATGCATCCTTCCGCGAAATATTCCCCGCGTCGGCCACCTGTTCGGCGGTGATGTGCTCGGCGGACCACAGTGGGCCCTTGGTAATGCCCGAGGCATCCATGGAGTAGGCGTCATAGCAGAGGGTGGTGGTGCGCTCGGTGAGCGAGGTATCGATCAGGTCAGGCGCCTGGCCTCCCTGGAACAGGGCTGGGCAGTTGGTATCGGCAGCGTGGCCGGCGAATGGCAATGCGAACAGCAACAGAGCCGCATGGACGATGCGAAGGTGACGCTTGGACATTGGCAGTTTCCCCATGAGAAGGATTACGCAAACTCCCCCTGCATGATCGAGTGTGCCGCGCCAAGTGTTGCAGCTGTCCGCGCTTTCACATGCGCATGCCCGTAGTGGGACACGCGTCACACGATCGCAAGATCATGCGTTCAGCAATGTCGAGGGCGTTGCCGCATCCAGCAGGCGATGCTCATCCGCGTCCGCGTGGCCGGCAGCACTTCGTGCAGGATGTCCGAAGACATGAACAAGGCCAGCGTTCCGGCGATCGGGAATATGTCGTGCGCGGCATCGCCGCCCAGGTGCAACCGCAATGCACCGCCTTCAGCATCGAGCCAGCGGTCGTTCAAATAGAACACTGCCGACACCACGCGCTCGTCGGAATCGCGCAGGCGGTCCATATGGGGCACGTAACCCGTGCCAATGGCATACACCGCATAATGCGATTCGCTTTCCACCATGGTGAGCATCAGCGCACGGTTGAGCGAACGCATCAGGGCATCGATGCGCGCCACGAAAACCGCCTGCGCAACCGTCGGCGCCAGGGTGTCGAACCACTGCGTGACGTCCCCACGCAATACACCGGCACTATGTGAGGATCCCGTGGCCGCCATCCGCAGGGCCCCACGCAGATGCTGCGCCGCGCATTCCTTCCCTAGGGCATCAGTCTGCGCCACCGTCAACAGCCCGTCGGCCACACACCAACCCTGGGCAGCCAGCGCCACCGCCACTGGCGCGAAACCATCTCGGGAAAGATCCATGCCCCGAGTCTACCCCCCCAACCCCATTCGGGGTCGGGGTCATTTTTTATCAGCGATTAAGCTTGCTGTGCCTGATGCCGTAAGCGAAATAAACGACCAGGCCCAGGGCCATCCAGATGATGAAGCGCTCGAATGTAATCCACGGCAGGCCGTAAATCAGGGCCAGGGAAAACACGATGCCCAACGGCGCCACGAACCATACGGCTGGTGTGCGGAAGTTGCGCTTGAGCTCCGGCTTGCGCACACGCAGCACCATCACCGAGGCGCAGATCAGGATGAACGCGCTAAGGGTGCCGATGTTCACCAGTTCCGCCACCTCGCCGATAGGCAGCAGGCCCGCGACGATGGCAGTGAACACGCCAAGGATCATGGTGGGACGGGCCGGTGTGCCGTAGCGCGGATGTACGCGCGCGAACCATGCCGGAAGCAGGCCGTCGCGGGACAGTGCGAACCAGATGCGCGCCGCACCCAGCATGAAGGCGAACAGCACGCTGATCACACCGACCACCGCGGCGAAGGCGATCACGTTGGACAGCCAGTGCAGGCCGATGGCGTTGAAGGCATCGGATACCGAGGCGTCGCCGCCGAGTTGCGAGTAATGCACTACACCAGTGAGCACAAGCGACACGGCGATATACAGCGCCATGGCTACTGCCAGCGACAGCAGCACCGCACGCGGAAGGTCACGCTGCGGGTTCTTGGCTTCTTCGGCGGCCGTGGTGAGGGTGTCGTAGCCGAAGACGGCGAAGAACACCACCGATGCGCCGGTGAGCACACCCGACCAGCCGAAGTGCCCTGCCCCGGTGGCATCGAGAATGCGCTCAGGCACGAAGGGATGCCAGTTGGCGGTATTGATGTAGAACGCGCCCACGCCGATGACCAGCATCACGCCAATCACCTTGATGGCCACGATGACGGTATTGAAGCGGGCGCCCCATTCGGTACGCACCGACAGCAGCACCGCCACCGCCAGGCTGATGCCCGCGGCGATCACGTTGAAACGGTGGCCATCACTGGGGGCCGCCACCGGGTGCGCACTGTGCCAGCCCACCGTGCCCATGATCTGCTGCACGAAGTACGACATGGTGTCGGCGCTCATGCTTTTCTGCGCCCATACCGGCAGTACCACGCCGAACAACGACTGCAACAGCACTTGTACGTAGCCGGACCAGCCGATGGCCACCACGGCCACCACCAGGGCATATTCGAGCAGGAGATCCCAGCCGATGATCCAGGCCGCGCCCTCCCCCAGCACCGCGTAGCCGTAGGTATAGGCACTTCCGGTCACCGGGATCAGCCCGGCGAATTCCGCGTAGCACAGCGCGGCGCAGGCGCTGCCGAAGCCGGCGATGATGAAGCTCAGCGCCACCGCTGGCCCGGCGTTGAGGGCCGCCTGCTGGCCTGCGAGCACGAAGATGCCCACGCCGATGATGCCGCCGATGCCGATGGCGGTGAGCTGCCAAAGGCCTAGCACGCGGCGGAAATCGTGGCGCTGGCCAACTTCCGCTTGCAGCTGCTCCACCGTCTTGTGGCGGAGGATCCGGTTCATCAGGCTCATGGGCGCTTCCAGGTGGGTCCGGCCGCGATCATAGCGAATGGTTGGCCGCTGTCGTTCAGATCCGACAACACTGCCGGCTTTTTTCCGACGGTTACGAGAGGTTCGGCCGATGCCTGGGCAGGCAAAGCCACGCCGCGCTTACCGCTGCCAAGAGGCATGCCATAGCCACCCAGGGCGCCGGCAAGGCGGCTACGCCGAACCAGCATCGCCTCGCCAGCACGAATACAACGGTGCCGGCCAGGCGCGCGCCCTCCAGCCACGGCGCCGTTCGATGGCCATCGAACAGGGCGCCCAGTACGCAAAGGCTCACCATCAAATACACCGCATAGCCGGTAAGCGTGCCCAGCGGTGCCACGGGCGCCAGCTGCAGGAAATGCACGGCCAGGCCCAGCAGCACGGCGAACTGCGCCAGCGCGTACCAGGCCAGGTGCGGAGGGATCGGCGGATTGTAGAGTTCGCGCCGGATCTCGAACGCCGCCTTCGGGAACCGCGCGGCCACATCCGCCGGACGCCAGCCGGGCGGCCGCAGCCACACCTGCAGCTTGTCCCGCCATCGCCGCGCATGCCAGGCATCCTGGGCAGTGGCCCAGTACACCTCCGCATTCGCCCACAGCGGATTGAAGCTTCGTAGCGGCGAGCGCGTGCCGTACACCGGCGGATCGCGGTCGTCTTCTTCCACGAAGCTGCCGAACAGTCGATCCCAGAGAATAAGGATGCCGCCGTAGTTGCGGTCGAGGTAGCGGTCATTCACCGCGTGGTGGGCGCGATGGTTCGATGGCGAGGCGAACACGCGGTCGAACCAGCCGAGCTTGCGGATCTGCCCGGTGTGGATCCAGAACTGGTACAGAAGATCGATAAGGGCCACTACCACGAACACTTCCACCGGCACCCCCACGATGGCCAGCGGCAGGTAGAACAACCAGCCCAGCAGGAAACCCGAACCGGTCTGCCTGAGCGCGGTGGACAGGTTGTACTGCTCGCTCTGGTGATGCACCACATGCGCCGCCCACAGGATGTTCACCTCGTGCCCGGCGCGGTGCAGCCAGTAGTACAGGAAATCATAGGCCAGCAACGCTCCTGCCCACACCAGCAGGTTGTCGTTGGGCAGGTGCAGCAAAGCGGCATGGTTGTAGACCCACGCATAGATGCCAATGGTGAAGAGTTTGGTGAACACACCGACGATCTGCGACATCACCCCCAGCCCGAGGCTGGCCACGGTGTCGTTGCCGCGATAGGCCACCTCGCCCCGGTGCCGCGCAATGAGCCATTCGATGGCGATCAGCAGGAAGAACACCGGCGTTGCCAGGCTGATGATGGCTTCCTGGGTATTCATCGCGTGGCACGCCCGTCCACGGCCTTGCGGCCGAGCGCCGGGTCGTCGGTGAAAAAGGCATCGATGCCGGCAGCCAGGTAGCGGCGGATCTCGGTCACCGAACCTTCGTCGTTGCGGGCGGCGTCGAAGCCTGGGCCGCGCAGGTCCTTCGGCAGGAAATGATTTTCCGGGCGGAAGGTATAAGGGTGCACTTCTAGCCCTGCACGATGCGCATCGTCGATCAGCGCGGTGGGTTTGCCCAGGTTGCCCTTCGTGTCCAGTGGAATCAGGCTGCGGATGGACGGGCCGATAGCGTCGGCATATTCGCGCACGGTGGCAAGGCCTGCCGGGGTCATCATCGCCGCGTAAGTGAGGCTGCCGCCACGCGCGGCTTCGTCCCAGGGTTTTTCATCACCGGCATCCATCAGCTGCAGCAGGCGCACGTTGGGATGGCCTTTCCCAAGCTTCGCCTTCAGGTACCGCAGGTTCGCCACCTCGAAACTCTGGATCTCCACTGGGGCTGAAAGTGTGTACGCATGCGCGTCGATGGCGGCAAGCACTTTGTCTTCCATCGGCAGCTTCAGCTGCGCGAAGTAGGTTGAATGCTTGATCTCGGGAATAATGCCGATAGGCCGGCCATGCGTGGCGGATTCAGCGGCGACGAAATCGATGATCTCGTCGAAGGTCACCAGCTGGAACTGCCCGTCAAAGGCCGTACCGCGCAGCTCCGGCAAGCGCTCGCGCGCACGCAGGGTCTTCAGTTCCGCCAGGGTGAAGTCTTCGGTAAACCAGCCGGTCTCGGGCTTGCCGTCGACGATCTTAGTGGCTTTCCGCGAAGCAAATTGAGCATGCGATGCAACGTCGGTGGTGCCGCCGATCTCGTTCTCGTGCCGCGCCACCAGGAAACCATCGCGCGTGCTTACCAGGTCCGGTTCGATGAAATCCGCGCCATCGGCGATCGCCCTGGCGTAGGAGGCAAGCGTATGTTCCGGCCGCAGCGCGCTGGCGCCGCGGTGGCCGATCACCCGCACTTTGCTGGCGATGGGCTGGCCAGGATGGAAGGTCGACGCCATGTTTGCCGCTCCCGGGTTCAACACAAGCATAGCGATGAAAACGGGAAACAGGCGCATGTCATCGGGCCGAGTGCAGCCAGTCCTGGTAGGTGGGCCGGTTCACCGGTGCGCCGTTCGCATCGCAGCTGCCAAGCTTGCACAGTTCCGCACGCAAGGCCGGCGCGTGTTGCACGATCACGTGGAAGATGGTGTTTTCCTCGATCTCGCCATGGAAGGCCGCCGCGCCCGGGCCGTGCGCGAAGATGGCGACGTCCTCTCCACCATGGGATTCACTCTTGAGCGGCACCGTTGCTTCCTGCATGTAGTCCGGACCGCGGGTGTCGATGTTCGAGAGGTCCGGCCGGCCCTTCGTGGCCGGCATCATCGTTTTCGGGTTGTGCGGAAACCGCTTGCTACCTTCAGGTTGCTCGTTGCTGGCACCGGTATAACCCGGTCCATTGGCGAAGTTGAGCGTGGTGTACGGCTTGCCGGTGGCGTCGTGCGCGATGCCCGCCTCCGCTTCATCGTCGTAGCTATCGGTCATGCCGCGAACCAGGCCCAGCATCGGGTTGCCGCGTGCGGGGTAGCCGCCGAATGTCATGGTATGGCTGTGGTCGGCGGTAACGATGATCAGCGTGTCGGCAGCGTCGGTGTTGTCCAGCGCGGCCTGCACGGCATCGGCCATGGAAATGGTTTCGGTGAGCGCGCGGAAGGCATTGCCGCCATGCAAGGCGTGATCGATACGGCCGCCCTCGACCATCAGGAAGAAGCCGTTGGGATTGCGTCCAAGTACCTTGATCGCGCTGGTGGTCATCTCGGCAAGGCTCGGCTCACCGGCAGCGTCGCCAGGCCGGTCGTGCTCGTATTTCATGTGCGATGGTTCGAACAGGCCCAACAGGCGCGGTGTGCGGGAAAGGTCCAACGCCTTGAGTTGCGCCTCGTTCCAGACGAAAGCGCCATCGGGATGGCGTGCCTTCCACTCGGCGACGAGGTCGCGGCCATCGGCGCGCTGGCCGCTCTTCTGCGGATATTCCGGGTCATGCATGGCTTTGGGCATGAATGCGCTGCGGCCGCCGCCCATGGCCACGGTAAGGCCATGGCTTAAGGGAAAATCCACCAGTTGGGCGGCGAAATCCTTGCAACCCTTGGCCCGTTCCGCCGCGGGGATCTCACTGTCCACTTCCCAGTTGCGTTCGGGCAGGTGGCCGTAGGTGGCCGCGGGTGTGGCGTGGGTGATGCGCGTGGTGGTAACCGCGCCCGTGGCCATGCCTGCCGCGGCGGCGAGTTCGAGCGTAGTGACCAGCTCCTGGCCGTGGGACCCTGCGCAATCCTGGCGACGGGGAACCTGCGATACGCCGATGTATCCAGCCCGTGTCTTCACCCCGGTCATGATGGCCGTCATGGTGCCCGCCGAATCGGGCGTCTGCTGATCGGTCTCGTAGGTGCGGCTCAATGCCGAGTACGGGAATTTCTCGAACGACAGGCGATAGCTTTCGCCATCGACACCCTTCTGCTGGCCAGCCAGTACATGCGCCGCGGCGATGGTGGGGATGCTCATGCCATCGCCAAGGAACACGATCACGTTCTTCGCACGCTGCCCTTGCGACTGTGCCTGGGCGGCGATCCGCGCGGCCTCGGCGGCGCCATTGCGGAACCACCATGCGGGTGTCTCACCCCCTGGCCGCGCAATGACCGGGACGTCGATGGCCGCCGCCGACCCACCCGGCGAGGCCTTCGGACTCGCCATCGGCGAGGTGTCCGGCCGCACGGCGGCGCATCCGGCCATGGCCACCAGGGCGAGGACAGACACACCGTAGGACAGGCGAACCAGGCAAGGTGACGGCTTCATAACGCATCCACGGCAGGGGACAGGCGATGATAGAACGTTGGCACAATGAAACAAATGCGCGCGATGATGTCGTCTTCCCTCTCCCACACCCAGATCGCATGACGTCAATGACCCGCCTTCTCCGCCGCTGCCTTTGCCTGGTCGCCCTTGCCGCCGGAACTGTGCACGCAGCCCCCGCCCATAGGGTGATCGTCTTCGTCTGGGACGGCATGCGGCCCGACGCCATCACGCAAAGCGACACGCCGAACCTGGCGGCACTGGTAAAGGACGGCACGTTCTTCAGCGACAACCATGCCACGTATCCCACCTTCACCATGGTCAATGCGTCCAGCTTCGCCACCGGCGCCTTCCCCGGGACGATCGGCTTCTATGGCAACCGCTTCTGGGCACCCACCGCGAAGGGTTTCGATGCCAAGGGTGCTCCGGTGGATTTCTCGATTCCGGTGTTTACCGAGGACTACGCCGTATTGAGCGATCTGGATTCCAGGGACGGCCACGCCGTGATGTCGGTGCAGACGCTACTGCAGGCGGCAAACAAGCGTGGACTGACGACAGCTACCGTGGGTAAGTCGGGCCCTGCGTTCCTGCAGGACGTCCACCATGGCGGCGTGGTACTGGATGAAAACGTGGCGACGCCGCTGGCGTTTGCCCGCGAGCTTGAAAAGGCCGGCTACCCGCTTCCGGCCAACACGCCAAATGCCTACGACGGCGCGTTGACGCTGGAACCAGACAACGGCACCCCTACCGCGCAGCTGCCGACGGTAAAGCTGAAAGACGGCGTGTCCAGCGATGCATCCGATGCGGGCGGCGCTCCGCCGACCGTGTCGAATGCGTGGCTTATGAAGGTGTACCTGGAGTACATCCTTCCGGAAAAGAAGCCTGACATCTCGGTGGTGTGGCTGCGCAATCCCGATTCCACCGAGCACATCTACGGCCCGGGCTCACCCAACTTCCACCTGGCCGTGCAGGCGCAGGACGCCTTGCTCGGCCAGTTGCTGGAGAAGTTGAAGGCACTTCACATGGACACTGACACCGATCTCATCGTGGTGTCCGATCACGGCCACAGCAATATTTCCGGCCCCACGGATCTCTTCCCCCTGCGCGCCATCAACGATGGGCGCGTGGCCGGGATCGATCCGCAATGGGGTTTCACGGTATCTGGCGGCGTACGCATGGCGGACTTGCTCACACGGGGTGGTTTCAAGGCCTTCGACGGTGTCGGCTGCGTTTATTCCCCGGTGCAGTCGGGCATTCGCGCCGATGGCAGCCAGGCCCAGCCCACCCACTACGACGATGACGGCCATATCTGCGGCAAGCCAGGCCCATACACCACGCCTGCCTACCGGCTGCCCGCCAAACTCCCGGCCGATGCCTTCGTGCTGGCACCCAACGGGGGCAGCGAATATCTCTACCTGCCCGCGCATGACAAGGCGCTGGTGGCGCGCGCCGTTCGCTACCTGCAGGCACAGGAACCGGTGGGCGTGATCTTCGTCGATCGCCGTTACGGCCACTTGCCGGGTACTTTCCCGCTGGACATGGTGCACCTTGCCGGTCGCGACAGCCCCGATGTGGTGCTGAGCTACGACTACAACGCCGATGCAATGGTGCAGGGCTTTCCCGGCACGCTGTATTCGAGCATGTCGACCGAACGCGGCATGCACGGCAGCTTCAGCCCCGTGGACGTGCACAACACCTTCGTGGCGCATGGCCCGAGTTTCCGCGAAGGGTTCCGCGATGCCTTGCCCAGTGGGAATGTCGACCTTGCGCCCACGGTTGCCGCGATCATGGGTTTATCGCTGCCCAAGGCCCAGGGGCGTGTGCTGTCCGAAGCGCTCACGGGAAAGCTGGCGCGCCAGGAATCGGCCTATAGCGTGAAGCCACGCCAGCAAGCCGCCGAAGCGGTGCACGGGCTCACCGTCAAGCGCATCGACGGCAGCACCGCGGCAAGCAGCAACTATGCGCCGACGATCTATATGAAAGACCTCACCCTCGATGGCCACACCTGGACCTACTTCGACCGCGCCAAGGCTGTGCGTTGAACCACTCGTTCAGTAATACTTCCTCTTCCCCCTGCCCGGTAAATACGATGTCGAAGAATGTCACGATGGCGGCCCTGGCCTGCGCCCTGCTCGCCGCCTGCGGGCCCAAGCCCGCGATGAAGGCGCCGATCCAGCCCCTGGCCGATGGCGCCCGGGCGGACCTTGCCATCCTTGAAACCACCGACATCCATTCGAACATCCTCAGCTACGACTACTACAAGCAGAAAGACGACCCCACGCTCGGCTACGAGCGCCTGGCTACGCTGATCAAAAATGCCCGTGCGGAATTCCCCAACACGGTACTTTTCGATTCGGGCGACACCATCCAGGGCACCGTGCTTGCCGACTACCAGGCGATGGTGAAGCCCGTGGGTTGCGGTGAGGAACTGGCCATGTACAAGGCCATGGACGCGATGGGCTACGACGGCGGCACGTCGGGCAACCACGAGTTCAACTATGGCCTGGCGTATCTGTCGCAGGTCACCGGCGGCGGCATGAACGTGGAAGGTGCATCGCCAAAGCACTGCGCCGGCCCGCATTTCCCCATCGTGCTGTCCAACGTGTTCAGCGCACGCGACGGCAAGCCGCTGTTCCGCCCCTGGGCCATCGTGGACAAAACCGTGATCACCTACACGGCCGACGGCAGCAAGGTTTCGGTGCCACTGAAGATCGGCATCATCGGCTTCGCGCCTCCGCCGATCATGGAGTGGGACAAGCAGAACCTCGATGGCAAGGTCACCGTTACCGGCGTGGTGGAAGCGGCGCAGCGTTACGTGCCGGAGCTTCGCGCCCAGCACCCGGACATCGTCATCGCCATCCTGCATGGCGGCCTGAACACCGCGCCCTACACGCCCGACATGGAAAACGGCGGCTGGTACCTGGCCGGCGTGCCGGGCATCGACGCCATGCTGCTGGGCCACTCGCACACCGAATTCCCCGGACCTCGCTACGAGGGCATGAAGGACGTCGATGCCAAACGAGGCTTCGTCCGTGGCGTGCCGGCGGTGATGGGCGGCTTCTTCGGCAAGGATTTGGGCATCATCAAACTGGCCCTGACCTGGAGCAGCGGACATTGGGTGGTCGATCGCAGCGCCACGGTCAGCCAGGTACGCCCGATCTGCCCGAAGAAGAACCAGTGCGTGGCTCCCGACCCGGACATCGCGCCGCTGGTGCACGATGTGCATCAAGCTGCCATCGCCTATGTGAATACGCCGATCGGCAGCAGCGACCATCGCATGTCCACCTACTTTGCCGACGTCGGTGACATGAGCGCGCTGGCCGTGGTCAATGCCGCGCAGCGTGACTACGCCCGCCGCGAGCTTGACCGTGAGCATCCCGAATGGAAGGACATCCCCGTCGTCTCGGCGGCGGCATCGTTTCGTACCGGCTTCGGCGGGCCAGAGGACTACACCGACGTGCCCGCCGGTGCGCTGACCATCCGCAACGCGGCCGACCTCTACTTCTATCCCAACACGTTGGCCGCGGTGAAGACCGACGGTGCCGGTGTGCGTGCGTGGCTGGAGCATGGCGCCGGGCGCTTCAACCGCATCGATCCTGCAAAGGACGGCGAGCAGGCGCTGATCAATACGCGTTTCGTCGGCTACAACTTCGACCAGATGCAGGGCGACCTGTCCTATACCATCGACGTGACGAAGCCTGAAGGTTCACGTATCGGCCACCTCACTTACCGTGGCAAGCCGGTAAGAGATCACGATCCGTTCTTCGTCGTTACCAACAACTACCGCGCCAGCGGCGGCGGCAACTTCCCGGGCCTGGATGGAAAGAATATCGCGCTGGCGGCACCGGACGGCAACCGTGAGGTAGTGGTGAAGTGGATCCAGGCCCACAAGAGCCTGACCATCGCCAATGTCCCCAAGGCATCGTGGAAGTTCGTCCGGATGAAGGCCAAGGGGCCGATCGTGTTCACGTCGGCCAGCGGCAAGGCGGATGTCGCCACCGCCGCCGGCCTGCATGTGTCGCAGTTGAAGGACAATGGCGACGGCACCGCCGTCTACCGCATCAACCTCTAGTTATGGGTCGGCATCGAAAACTGCGCACCTGAAGCCACATCCGATGCCAGCCAGCGCTGGGTGATGGCCTTCTGCCGCGTGTAGAAGCGCACGCCTTCCGGGCCGTGCGCGTGGTGGTCGCCGAACAGGCTCTTCTTCCAGCCACCGAAACTGTGGAAGGCCATCGGCACCGGGATCGGCACGTTGATGCCGATCATCCCCACCTGCACGCGATGGGCGAATTCCCGGGCGACATGGCCATCGCGGGTGAAGATGGCGGTGCCGTTGCCGTACTCGTGGCCGTCGACGATGTCCAGGGCGCTGGCAAAGTCGGCGGCGCGCACGATGCACAGCACGGGGCCGAAGATCTCGTCGCGATAGATCGACATCGAAGGTACGACACGGTCGAACAAGGTGCCGCCGACGAAGAACCCGCCCTCGTGGCCTTCGACGCGATGGCCGCGGCCATCAACCACCAGGGCTGCGCCTTCGGCCACGCCCTGGCCGATGTAACCCTCGATACGGTCGCGATGGGCACCGGTAATCACCGGCCCCATATCCATGCCCTTGTCCATGCCGTTGCCGATGCGCAGCGCGCGCACCTTCGGCGCCAGCTTCGCCACCAATGCATCGGCGGTATCGTCGCCCACGACCACCGCCACCGAGATCGCCATGCAGCGTTCGCCCGCCGACCCGTAGCCCGCGCCCATCAGGGCGTCGACCGTCTTGTCGAGGTCCGCATCGGGCATCACGATCATGTGGTTCTTGGCACCGCCCAGCGCCTGCACCCGCTTGCCGTTGGCCGCGGCGCGGGTATGGATGTATTCAGCGATCGGCGTTGAACCGACGAAGCTCACCGCGCGCACCTTCGGATGATCAAGCAGCGCATCCACCGCAAGCTTGTCGCCCTGCACCACATTGAACACCCCGTCGGGAAGGCCAGCTTCCTTCAGCAGCCCGGCCAGCAGCAGCGCCGTGCCCGGATCGCGTTCGGAGGGCTTCAATACGAAGGTATTGCCGCAGGCGATGGCCATGGGGAACATCCACATCGGCACCATCGCCGGGAAATTAAACGGCGTGATGCCCACGCACACACCCAGCGGCTGGCGCATGGTCCAGGCATCGATACCGCGGGCGATCTGCGCGGTGTATTCGCCCTTGAGCAGTTCGGGAATGCCACAGGCGTACTCCACCACCTCCAGGCCGCGGACCACTTCGCCCTTCGCATCGTCGAACACCTTGCCGTGCTCGTGCACGATGGCGCCGGCAAGGATGTCCATGTCGCGTTCGATCAGCTGCTTGAAGCGGAACATCACGCGTGCTCGCTTGAGCGGCGGCTCCGCGGCCCAGGCCGGGAAGGCCGCGTCGGCGGCGCGCACGGCATCATCGACGTCCTGCGCATCGGCAAGGCTCACGGTGGACGCCACTTCGCCGGTCGCTGGGTTGAACACCGGCGCATGGCGCGCGGCATGGCCGTCGACGATGGCGCCGTCGATAAAGTGGCGTCTATGGATCGCGTTGGGCGTGTCGTTGGGCAGGGCAGACATTGGGTGGCTCTCCAGTACGCGCGCCGATTAGCGCGCGAGCATCCATTCGTGGTCGGGATCGTTCTTGAAATGCCAGGCGCGGCGCGGGCCGGCCATGACGTTGAGGTAGTAACCGTTGTAGCCGTGCGGCATCACCACCGGGTGGTAGCCGCGGGGCACCATCACCACATCGTGGTTGCCCACCGCCATGGATTCGTCGATGTCACGCGCATCGGTGTACACCCGCTGGAAGGCAAAGCCCTGGGGCGGGTCGAGGCGGTGGTAATAAGTTTCCTCAAGCACGCTCTCCGCCGGGACGGCGTCGGTATCGTGCTTGTGCGGCGGATAGCTGGAGGAATGTCCCGCGGGGGTGCGTACTTCCACCACCAGCAGCGATTCGGCAAGCTCCGTCTCGGGCAGGATGTCGCATACGTAACGGGTGTTGCTGCCCGCGCCACGCACGGAACTGCGCATGCCGTCCGGGTGGATCAACCGTACCGGCAGGCCGCCCTTGGCCGGGGCCGAGGCGATGCCGATCTCGCTGACCACGTCAGCCACGATCCGTACCCGCGTGCCCGGCGGGGCGTACACCGCATGCGTCGGGCGGTCCTGGAAAACGCTGCTGCGGGTGCCCAGGCCCGTCCAGCCCTGGTCTCCCGCGACGATGTCGACGATGCCCTCGAGCACCACGAAACACGCTTCGCGGCCTGCGGGAACATCGGTCTCGAACGCATCGCCTGGATCCAGGCGCACGGCGCGGAAGCCCACGTGGCTCCAGCCTGCCGAAGCCGGCGTCACTTCGACGATCTCGCGCCCGTCCGGGCGCGCCTTCACCAGCAAACTCATGCCTTTAGGCTCCCGCGGCCATCTCAGGCCGCCTCATGGGTGGTGGTGTCGCCAAGCAGGCCACGCAACGTGCGGTAGCCCTTGTCGGCGAAGTCGTAGCTCGGCGCCACGGCCGGGTCCTGTTCTGCCTCGACAACGAGCCAGCCGCGGTAACCGTGCTGGCGCAGGCGGGCGATGATCGGGGCGAAGTCGATGGCGCCGTCGCCCGGTACCGTGAACACGCCATTCAATACCGACTGCAGGAAGCTCCATTGGCGGTTGCGCGACATCGCCACCATCGAGGGGCGAACGTCCTTGCAATGCACGTGGCAGACGCGGTCGATGTGGCGTTCGAGAAGGCTCAGCGGATCGGCGCCGCCGAAGAAGGCGTGACCGGTATCGAACAGCAGGCCGACATCGTCACCGGTGTTCGTCATCAGGCGGTCGACATCGACAGGTGATTCCACATAGGCGCCCATGTGATGGTGATACGCCAGCCGCACGCCGCGCGAAAGCGTATGGCGGGCGAAAGTGTCGAGCCTCTCGCCATAGCGCTTCCAGTCTTCGGGGCTGCGGAATTGCGGCCGGCGGTACAGCGCCACGGGCTCGCCCTGGATGGCGTGGGCCACTTCGCCGTACACCATCACCTTGCAGCCATTGGCCGCGAGGAGATCCAGGTGGCTTTCTACGGCCGCGATTTCTTCCCCTGCCGAGCGCTCGGCCAGCCGTCCGGAATACCAGCCGGATACCACGGCCAGGCCGTAGCCGGCCATGAGCGACTTCAGCGCCTGGGGCTCGCGGGGAAACTTGTTACCCAGTTCGAAGCCTTCGTAGCCGATCCGGCGCCCTTCTTCCAGCGCGGTGGCCAGGGGAATTTCCCCACCCAGGGAGGGAAGGTCGTCGTTGCTCCAGGAGATCGGGTTGATGCCGATGCGGATGTCGTTCACGGGCGCTTTCCTTCGCGGCGGCGCGTGAGCGCCTGTTCGTAGGCGGCGCGGGCATGATGCACTTCGCCGCGGGTGGAGACTTCCGGCACCGCCACTTCCCACCACGCGCCACCTTCGTCCGTGGTGCGGTCCGGATCGGTGTCGATGCTGATGAGATACGTGCGGTCGGCGGCACGCGCACGGACAAGTGCGTCGCGCAGTCCGTCCAGGCCGTCCACGTGCTCGGCCAAAGCACCCAGTGAGCGGGCATGAGCCGCGAAATCGATGGGCGGCGCGCCGTGGGGACCTTGTACGCAATCATCAAAAAGATTGTTGAAAGGCGCACCACCGCATGCCTGCTGCAGGCGGTTGATGCAACCGTAGCCGCGGTTGTCCAGTAGCACGATGACGAGCTTGGCCCCGAGCATGAGGGAGGTCGCGATTTCCGAATTCATCATCAGGTAGCTGCCGTCACCGAGCATCACCACCACCTCGCGATCGGGGTGGGCCATCTTCACGCCGAGTCCGCCGGCAATCTCATAGCCCATGCACGAGTAGCCGTATTCCATGTGGTAGCCGCCGGGCACGCTGGTGCGCCAGAGCTTTTCCAGCTCCGCGGGCAGGGTGCCGGCCGCGCAGACCACGATGTCCCGCGCCGGTGAGTCCTCCGCGGAGGATTGCACCGCGCCGATGATTTCCCCGTCATAAGGGAGACGGCCTTGCGGGGCCGGGCGGCTGGTGATGGTTTGCACGACACCGCGCCAGTCGTCGGCGGCGCGTACGGCCTGGTTTGTCCAAGCCTCGTCGGCGCGCCAGTGGCCCAGGGCATCGGAGATGGCTTCCACGGCGAGGCGGGCATCGGCCACGAGACCCGCCCCATTGGCCTTGATCGCGTCGATCGCATTGACGTTGATGCCCAGTACCGGCGTATCACCGATGAGTGCCTGCGACCCGGTGGTGAAATCCTGCAGGCGCGTGCCGAGGGCGATGACGAGGTCGGCCTGCGCGAGCATCTGGTTGGCCGCCGTGGAGCCACTTACGCCGGCAGGTCCCAGTTGCAACGGCAGGTCCCAGGGCAATGCGCCCTTGCCTGCCTGCGTCTCGCATACCGGTACACCATGTTGCTCGATGAATTGCTGCAGGGCGTAGCTCGCACGGGCATACAACACGCCACCGCCGGCCACCACCACCGGGCGCCTGGCCTGGTGCAGCATCGCCACGGCGGCATCGAGTTCATCGGCGGCGGCCGGCGTTGCGCGGAAAGTGATTTCGCGTGGCTCGAAGAAGCTTGCGGGGTAGTCGTAGGCTTCGGTCTGCACGTCCTGTGGCAAGGCCAGTGTCACCGGCCCGCAAAGCGCGGCATCGGTAAGCACGGCGATGGCGCGTGGCAACGCCACCAGCAGCTGTTCCGGCCGCACGATGCGGTCGAAGTAGCGCGACACCGGCCGCAAGCAATCGTTCACCGAAACAGTACCGTCCTGGAAATCTTCAAGCTGCTGCAGTACCGGATCGGGCGCGCGCGAAACGAAGACGTCGCCCGGCAGCAACAACACCGGAAGCCGGTTGACATGGGCCAGGGCGGCGGCGGTGACGAGATTGGTCGCGCCGGGGCCGATGGAGCTGGTGACTGCCATCATGCGACGACGCATGTGCGCCTTGGCATAGGCGATCGCGGTATGCGCCATCGCCTGCTCGTTGTGGGCGCGATAGGTGGGCAGTGCATCGCGCACGCCATGCAGCGCCTCACCCAGCCCTGCCACGTTACCGTGCCCGAAGATGGCGAACACGCCACCGAACAGCGGCACCCGTTCGCCATCGTCGTCGCGCGTGCGCAGCGCGGCGAGATAGCGCACCAGGGCCTGCGCACAGGTCAGTCGCACGGTGTCCTTCATGCGCTTACCCCGGCAGGCTCGCGGGCCTCGCGCCATATGCCGATCATGCGTTCGAAGGCCAGCGCCGCGCCCTCGACCAGCGTGGCGTCGTCGATCTCGCCGGCCAGCCATGCCCGCGCCGGCTCCATGAACAATGTGCGGCCCACGGCAAATCCGCGGCAGCTATCCGCAGTGGCCGCCCCACGGAAGCTTTCACGCAACTGGTCGAAGGAGGCATTGAGCCCCAGCAACAGCACGCCCCGGCAGTAGGGGTCGCGTTCGGCGATCAGTGCGTCGATCTGCGTCCAGGGCATCGGCTGTGCCGAACACAGCTTCCACCATTCCGGACGGATGCCCAGGTTATAGATGCGCTTCATCGACCGCAGCACGCGGTCCGCGCCACCGGCGGGCGGGATAACCTCAAGCAGCAGCTCGTGGCCACTGGCGCAGGCGGCGCGCCACAGCGACAGCAGTTGGGTCTCCTGTTCCACGCGCTCTTCGGCGGCGGCATCGGGATTGAACTGCACCAGGCACTTGATCACATGTTCGCGCGGCCATGACACCAGGTCCGTGCCCACGGAACGGCCATGTTCGAATTCCAGCGGCATGGAGCCGGGAAGCTCCACCGGGCGCCCCACCCACCAACCGCGGCCGGTGGCATCGTTGAGGGCATCCTGGCCATAGCGGTCATCGATCAGTACGCCAATGCGACCTTCCAGGCCCTGACGGCGTTCGACAGTCGCCACGGCCTGCACCAGCAGCTGCTTCAGGCGCGGCACGCGGGCGTCATCGACGCCGATCTGGCGGGCAAGGTCGAAGAACTGCGTACGATGATCGAAGGCGAACACGTGCAGGTCCGGCCACGCCTTGCGCGGTACGCTCACCCGGTGCAGGTGCTGCAGCGCCTCGTCGCGGTGCGGAAGTTCCGGCGGCCGGCCCGCGTCAAGGAAGTGCGCCAGTTCCGCGCGCGTGGGCATGGCCGGAGCGCAGCCGTGGCGGGACACCACCAGGGCACCACACGCGTTGGCCAGCGTGCATGCGCGGTCGAGGTTGCCATCGCCCAGCCAGCCGGCCAGGAACCCTGAAAGGAAGGCATCGCCGGCGCCGAGCACATTGAGTACTTCCACACGCTCGCCGCGCCAGGTCGGCGCGTCGTCGATATCGGCCGGGATATCGCCTTCGACCAGGCTGCAGCCCATCGGACCGCGTTTGACCACCAGCAGCGCCTTGGTAACTTCGCGTACGTCACGCAGGGCCTGGATGAGGTCCTGGCTACCGCCGGCAATGTGGAATTCTTCCTCGGTGCCCACGACCACGTCGAAGCCGGGGAGGATCGACTGCAAATGGCCGGTGACGTGCGCGGCAGCGATGAACCGCTGCTCGCCATTGCCGCGACCGGTAAGGCCCCACAGCACCGGCCGGTAGTCGATATCCAGCACCGTGCGAACGTCGCCGCGCCGTGCCGCGGCGATGGCGCGGGTGCTGGCCGCATGCACACGCGGCGTGGAGAAATGCGTGCCGGTAATCACCAGCGCGCGGCATCGGGCAATGAAGGCCTCGTCGATGTCCTGCTCGTCCAGCGCCATGTCGGCGCAGTTCTCGCGATAGAACAGCAACGGAAAAGTCTCGCGGTCCTCGATGCCGAGCATGGCGAGCGCGGTCAGGCGCTCCACGTCACGCGACACCTGGCTGGTATCGCAGCCCTCCGCCTGCAGCGCGCGGGTAAGGAAGCGGCCCATATGATCGTCGCCGACGCGGGAAATCATCGCCGACCGCAGGCCCAGGCGCGCGCTGCCGAAGGCGATATTCGCCGACGAGCCGCCCAGGTAACGCGCGAAGCTGGTGGCGTCTTCCAGCGGCGCGCCGATCTGCTGGGCGTAGAGGTCGACGGCAAGGCGGCCAAGGCACGCTACATCGAAGTCGCGGGAGGCAGCCGGGGGAGCGTGCAACATCATGGTTTCTTCCATCATTGGGCGCATCGTCAGGCCGCGCGGCCTTCCAGTTCATCGAACAGGCCCTGGATCTCCGATCCACCGGCCATCATCTCCAGCACCGCTTCCTTGCTGATATCCGCCTTGTCGAAGGTGCCCAGCGACTGCCCGCGGTTGAGCACGGTGAAGCTGTCGGCGATCGGATAAGCGTGGTGCACGTTGTGGGTAATGAAGATCACCGAGATACCGCGGGCGCGAACGGTGTGTATCAGCTTCAGGACGTTGCAGCTCTGCTTCACCCCTAGTGCGGCGGTGGGTTCATCCAGGATCAACACGCGGGCGCCGAAGTGGATGGCGCGCGCGATCGCCAGGCATTGGCGTTCGCCGCCGGACATCGATCCCACCAGCTGGCTGGCATCGCGCACGGAGATACCCATCTCGGCGAGCTTTTCCACTGCGGTGGCATTGGCATGAGCCATGTCCATCACCGGCACCAGGCCGAACAGCTTCTTCACAGGTTCTCGCCCGGCGAAGAAATTCCTCGCCACGCTCATCAGGGGCACCAGGGCCAGGTCCTGGTAGACGGTGGCTATGCCCATGTCCAGTGCTTCGCGCGGCGAACGGAAGGCCACGGCCTTGCCGTCCACGCGGTACTCACCGACGCTCGGCTGGTGCACACCGGCGAGGGTTTTGATCAAGGTGGACTTGCCCGCGCCGTTGTCACCGAGCAGGCAGTGCACCTGCCCGCGGCGTAAGCGCAGGGTGACGTCCTTCAGTGCGATCACCGTGCCGAAGAACTTGCTTACGTTATCCAGCTCGAGGATGAAATCGTCGGCCATGGCGCGTCCCTATTTGCCAGCCGCGGCGCGGCCGCGGATGTAATGGTTGAACAGCACCGCCATCAGCAGCATGGCGCCCAGGAACACGCGGTACCAATCGGAGTTGATGTTGGTAAACGAGATGCCGATCTGCACCACGCCGAAGATCAGCGCGCCGAAGCAGGCACCGACCACCGACCCGAAGCCGCCGGTGAGCAAGGTGCCGCCGATCACCACCGCGATGATCGCCTCGAATTCCTTTTGCAGGCCGCGATCGGCCGCGGCCGAACCCACGTCCGACACCTGCAGCACACCGAACAGGCACGCGCAGAACGCGGTGAACACGAACAGGGAGATCTTCACCCGCTTCACCGGTACGCCCACGTTCTTCGCGGCATTGGCATCGCCACCCACGGTGCGGATCCAGTTGCCCGCACGCGTGCGGGCCAGCACGAACGCAGCGATGGCTCCCAGCGCCGCCCACCAAAGGATGACCTTGGGAATACCTTCCACCACCGGTTGGCCACCGGCCAGTACTTCGATCCAGCCCAGCGACGCCAGGCCGTGGAAGATCCACGCGCCGGTGCTGCCGACGAACAGGGTACTGACGATGGGGTCCTCGGCCAGGCGATCACCTACGCCTGAGATGATGGTGCCGTTGGCGAAGTACGTGGACAGCACCAGGGTGAGCCCGCGCAGGATGAACATGAAAGCCAGGGTGACGATGAACGAAGGCAGCTTCGTGCGCACCACCAGGTAGCCGTTGAGCGAACCCAGCGCCATGGCCCCGGCGAAGGCGAACAGTACCGCCGCCCACGGGGGCCAGCCCAGGTACATCACCGGTGCCGCCACCATCACGCCGGCGAAACCGATCATCGAGCCGATCGACAGGTCGAACTCGCCGCCCACCATCAACAGGCAGGCACCCACGGCCAGGATGCCAAGGTAGGCGGCAACCTGCGCCCAGTTCATCACGCCGTCGATGGCGAACATGCCCGAGTCGCCGGCGAACACGCCGAACAGGCTGAACACCAGGATGGCGCCGGCAATGGCGCCGAGCTCCGGCCGGCCCATCAGCAGGTGCATTGCGGTGAGGCGCCGTACACGTTCGTCGGGGCCGGTCTTGCCTGCTTCGCTCATGCCCAGGGTCTCTTCGATGACAGTCATGGGATGTCCTTATCGATACTGTCCGGCGTATTTCTCGACGAGGGAAACATTTTCCTTTGTCACGAATGCCGGGCCGGAGGCGATGTCACGCTCGCCGTAGATGGGCTTGAGGCCATAGGCGGCCAGGCGCGCCTGGAACTTCGGATCGGCCTTCAGGGCGGCGATGATGCGAACCGGATCGGTGGTGTTGTCACGGTGGGCGATCACCAGCGCCGCGATGCTGATGTAACCCTGCAGGTAGGGCTGCTGGTCGATCGCGAAGGTGATGGTGCCCTTCTTGATTGCATCGGTGATGCCGGGCGAAAGATCAAAAGTGGCGAAGAAGATCTTGCCCGTCAGCCCCATGCGCTGCACCACCTGCGCGCTCGGTTCGGCCGAATCGGGCCCCAGGGCCAGGATGGCCTGGGTCTTGGGATTGTTGCGCAGGTAGGCGCCGACCTTGGCGGCCACGACCGTGGGGTCAACGCCGGTATCGATCATCGAGGAACGCAGGTCCTTCAAGCCCAGGGCGTCGCCAAAACCCTTGCAACGCTGGTATTGCGCCTGGTTGGTCGCGTTGTGATTGACGCACAGAAAGCTTGAAACGCCCGCCGCCTTCGCCTTCTCGCCTGCGGCCCTGCCAGCTTCGTAGTCGGGCTGGCCTATGTGCATGATGGCGCCGAGCTTGCGGCTTTGTTCCAGCGTGCCGGAATTCATGGTGACGGTGTTGATGCCTTTGGCACGGATGCGCGCAACAGGCTTGGTAAGCACATCGATGTCGGCCACGTCGTAGGCGACGCCGGTGTAGTTGCGCGCCGCGGCCTGCTCGAGCAACCGGGCCATGTCGGAAAGGTCGCCATTGGGCGGGTTGCGGTAGTCCACGTCCACGCCGTAGTCCTGGCCGGCCTGGCGAATGGCGTTCTTGATGGTGTTCCACCAGGAATCGGAATCCGCCGCGTGGCTCACCAGTACGTAGCGCTCACCCGGACCGGCGTGTGCCGGGGAAATCATCGCGAGGCCGAGCATCCATGCCGCCGCGATGGTGGAAAGGTTCATGACGCGCATGCTTGTCTCCGCTTGCGGTGACCGGGATGGCTAGCGTTCTTGCCGGCCAACTCCGGGGTCCACCGAGCATAGGCGTGCTCCCGCCGGGATTGCAACTTGCATTGCAACATGGAAATAAATGGAATTTTCATTCTATTTCGTGCTTTCATCCTTGAGGTAAGGACGGAGGGCCGATGGCCAAGCACAACGAAGTCGACCAGCTCATGCAGCGCATCAAGGCGGATTTCGAATCCCTGCCGCGCCAGTTGCAGGGCGTGGCCCGATACCTGGAACAGCACCGCGGCAGCATCATGGTCCGTCGCGTCAACGAGATCGCCGGAGGCTGCGGCGTGCATCCGTCGGCCGTGGTTCGTTTCGCCCAGCGTTTTGGCTATTCAGGCTTCACCCAGATGCAGGCGGTGTTCCGCTCCGCCTATACCGAGCGCACGGCGCCTTCGCGCAGCTACGAGGAACGCATCCGCAGCGTCATCGAGCAGAGCCAGCCGATGCCGGCGGCGTCGATCGCCGCGCGTTTCATAGAAGCCAGCCGCGCGGGCCTGGACGAACTTTCCCACGGCCTGGACGAAAAGCGCTTCGACAAGGCGGTGGAACTGCTTGCCGAGGCGCAGAACATCTACGTGGTGGGCGTACGGCGGTCCTTCGCCATCGCCAGCTACATCGCCTATGCACTGCAGCACACGCCCAAGCGCGTGCACCTGATCAGCGGCCTTGGCGGCATGGAGCAGCAGCAGATCCGCAGCATCGGCAAAGGTGACGCGTTGATTGCGATCAGTTTTCCTCCCTATGGGAAGGAAACACTCACCTGCGTGCGGATGGCCGTGGAGCGGCAGGCGAAGGTGCTTGCGATCACCGAGAGCGACCTGGGCCCGCTGGCCCAGCGCTCGTCGGTGCTGCTGAAGGTGACCGAGGGCAGCGCTTTCGCCTTCCGCGGCCTCACCAGCACCATGTGCCTTTGCCAGGCGCTTTTCGTGGCCCTGGCCTACCGGCTGCAATTGAACGTGGAAGAAACCAGTGAACCAGGAGAGTTCGATGATTGAGGTAGCGGTATTCGGTGCAGGACGCATCGGCAAGATCCACGCGGCCAATGTCGCGTCGCATCCGGGCGCGACACTGCGTTACGTGGTGGACGTACACGCCCCGTCCGCCCAGGCGCTGGCCGGTACGCACGGCGCCCGCGTGGCAAGCATCGAAGAGGCGCTGGCGGATCCCGCTGTCGGCGCTGTAGTGATCGGATCCTCCACCGACACCCACGCCGACCTCCTGCTGCGCTCGGCGGCGGCCGGCAAGGCGATCTTCTGCGAGAAACCAGTAGACCTGGATATTGCCCGCGCCCGCGAATGCGCAGCGGCAGTGGAAGCGGCCGGGGTGACCTGCATGATCGGTTTCCAGCGCCGTTTCGATCCCACGTTCTCATCGCTCAAGCGGCGGCTGGACGAGGGCGAGATCGGCACGCCGGAAGTGCTGGTGGTGACCAGCCGCGACCCCGGCGCCCCGCCGGTGGAATACCTGAAGGGTTCCGGCGGCATCTTCAAGGACATGCTGATCCACGACTTCGACATCTTCCGCTGGATCCTGGGCGATGAAGCGGTGTCGATCCACGCCACCGGCAGTTGTTTGTCGGACCCGGCCATTGCCGAGGCGGGCGATATCGACACCACGGCGGTGACCATCCGCACCCGCAAGGGGCGTATCTGCCAGATAAATACCTCGCGACGCGCGGCCTACGGCTACGACCAGCGCTTCGAGGTGCTCGGCGACAAGGGCATGCTGCAAGCTGGCAACGTACGTCCCACGCAAGTAGTTTCCTGGGGCGGCAAGCACATCTCAAGCGACCTTCCCGAGCACTTCTTCCTCGAACGCTACCGAGACGCCTACGCTGCGGAAATCGCCCATTTCTTCGATGCCCTTACAGCCGGTACACCGGTGCGCACCACGGTGGCCGATGGCCTGAAGGCGCTGGAACTGGCCGAACTTGCCACGCAGTCGTGGCGCGAAGGACGCGCCCTGGAATGCGCCGTTTAACCCTGCCTTACCTCGAACGGCCTAGTCGCCGGGCCTTGACACGGGCCCGGCGCCACACATAACGTCGAGCCATGTCGAACATTCCCGCCATCGCCAGCATTAGCCACCCGGTATCCACCGGCCTGGCGGCGCACGCGCTGCGTTCGATGATCGGCTCGGGTACCACGACCACTACCGTCACCGGACGGCAGCCCGCGCGCGACTAGCAACCCCATCGCCAACGGCCCGTCCCTCGACAAGGGAACGCGGGCCGTAAATGCGAACCCTCCCCTCGAAGAACACGGGCCTTTCATACAAAGGAAGGGTATTCCCGTGTACAGCCAGGCCATCCACCACATAAGCCCCGCCCCGTCACTGGCGCCTGTCCGACGCCTGGATATCGGTCTGATCGGTCCGGGAAAGGTTGGCACCGCCCTGGTCGCCCAACTGCACGCCGCGCGCTCGCGCCTGCTGCCGATGCGCCTGGACCTGCGCCTGCGCGGGGTGGCTGCCAGCCGCCGCATGTGGCTGGATGTCGACGACGAGGCCATGCACGAGCGCCACGATGGCGCGCAGACCTGGCGCCCGACGGACCTTGAAGCCTTCGCCGGCTATGTGGGCGCCGACGGCTTCCCGACGCTCATCATCGATTGCAGCGCCAGCGACGAGGTGCCCTCGCGCTATGCCGGCTGGCTTCGCCAGGGCATCCACGTGGCCACCCCGAACAAGCATGCAGGCAGTGGCGACCTGGCCCGCTATGGCGCCATCCGTGAGGCCGCGCACGACGGCCATGCCCGCTTCCGTTTCGAGGCCACGGTATGTGCGGGCCTGCCGGTGATGCAGACCTTGCGCGACCTGCTCGATACCGGTGATGAACTGGTCGCCGTGGACGGCATGCTTTCCGGCACCTTGGCATGGCTGTGCAACCGCTTCGACGGCAGGGAGCCTTTTTCCGCCTGCGTCCGGGAGGCGCACGCCCTGGGTTACACCGAGCCTGATCCACGCGATGATCTTTCCGGCCGCGACGTGGCCCGGAAGCTGGTGATCATGGCGCGGGAATCCGGCGTGCCGCTGGCCCTGGAAGATGTGGAGGTGGAAAGCCTTGTCCCGGCTGCCCTGCAGTCGGTGGCCCTGGATGAATTCATGGCACGCATGGATGAACTGGACGCACCTCTCGATGCGCGGCTGGCGGAAGCCCGCGCAGGCGATGGCGTGCTAAGGCATGTAGCCCACCTGGATCGCGCCGGCCACGCCAGCGTGCGGCTGGCCGTGCTGCCGCGCGAGCACCCCTTCGCCCATACCCGGCTCACCGACAACATCGTGCAATTCTGCACGCGCCGTTACCGCGACAACCCATTGATCGTGCAGGGTCCCGGGGCCGGCCCGGAAGTGACGGCGGCGGGTGTCTTCACCGACATCCTGCGCATTGCAGGCTCGCTGGGCGCTAACGTATGCGCATGAACCATGAATCGCTCCCTTCTTCCCGGCTCCAGGCCGAAGCCGTCGCTCCGGCCAGCGTCGGCAACGTCGGCGTGGGTTTCGACATCCTCGGCCATACCCTGGCCGGTGCCGGCGACCGCGCCCGCGTGCGTCGCATCGACGAACCAGAAGTGCGCATCAAGCTGGTCGACGGCGTGTTCCGGGACCTGCCCCTCGACGCCCCGCTCAACACCGCGGGCGCCGCACTGATCGCGCTGCGCGACCGGCAGCAACTCTCCTTCGGCTTCGAGCTCGAGCTTTACAAGGGCATCGCACTGGGCTCGGGCATGGGCGGCTCCGCCTCCAGCTGCGTGGCGGCGCTGGTGGCGGGCAATGCACTGCTGGACGAACCGCTGGACATCCATGCCCTGTACCCGCTGGCCATGCACGGCGAAGCGGTGGCCAGCGGCGGCCTGCACGGGGACAACGTTGGCCCGATGCTGATGGGTGGCCTGGTACTGGCCACCGCTGAACACCTGGTGCCGATCCCGGTTCCCGCGCACTGGCATTGCGCGCTGGTGCATCCACATTTCGTGCTGGAAACCCGCGTGGCACGTGCCGCGCTGGCTGGCGACTACCGTCTGGCAGAGTTCATCGCGCAGAGCGCGAACCTGGCCCAGGTGCTGGCCGGCTGCTACCGCGGCGATGCCGGGCTGGTTCGTGCCGGTTTGTCCGACGTGCTGGTGGAACCACGGCGCGCGCGCTTGATCCCGGGCTTCGCGCGGGTCAAGGCCGCCGCCCTCGACCACGAGGCACTGGGTGCAAGCATTTCGGGCGCTGGCCCGAGTGTGTTCGGCTGGTTCGAATCGGCGGCCCTGGCCCATGCGGCCGCGGCGGAAATGGTGGCCGCCTTCGCCGCCGAAGGGCTGGACAGCGACCGCTTCGTGGCACCGATCGCCGGACCCGCCGCGCACGTGGTGCACGCGTGAGCCGGATGTTGTTCGAGAGCACCCGCGGGGGTGCACCCGCGGCCACTGTCGAGGACGCCATTGCCGCAGGTCTGGCGCCCGATGGTGGCCTGTACGTACCGCATGGGCTGCCCACGCTGGACATCGCGCACTTCGACGGCGTGCAGACACTACCGGACGTCGCCACACGCCTGCTGGCACCGTTCTTCGCTGGCAGCACGCTCGCACCGGCACTGGAGGCGATCTGCAGCGAAGCCTTCGATTTCCCGGTGCCGGTGGTCGCGCTCGATGAATCGACCGAGGTGCTGGAGTTGTTCCATGGCCCCACCGCCGCCTTCAAGGACATCGGCGCGCGTTTCCTAGCGGCATGCATGTCGCATCTGCCGCGCACGGATGGACGGGAACTCACGGTGCTCGTGGCCACCTCCGGCGACACCGGGGCTGCCGTGGCGGCGGCGTTCCACGGCCGTCCCGGCCTGCGCGTGGTGATCCTTTATCCCGATGGGCGCGTCTCGGCGCGGCAGGCACACCAGCTCGGCTGCTTCGGCGGCAACGTGCATGCGTTACGCGTGGCAGGAAGTTTCGACGACTGCCAGAGGATGGCCAAGGCAGCGCTCAGCGACACCGGGCTCAACACCCAGGTGCCACTGACCTCCGCCAACAGCATCAGCCTGGGACGGCTGCTGCCGCAGATGACGTACTACGCCCAGGCTTCCCTGATGCACTGGCGTGCCACCGCCACGCGCATCAACCTGGTGATCCCTACCGGCAACCTCGGCAACGGGCTGGCGGCCCTATGGGCGCGGGCCATGGGTCTACCGATCGGCGATATCCGCCTGGCCTGCAATGCCAATCGCACGCTGCCGGCCTTCTTCGCCGGAGACGCGTACCGCCCGCGTGAAGCCATTGCCACCCTGGCCAATGCCATGGACGTAGGCGCGCCAAGCAACTTTGAGCGGCTGATGTCGCTGTACCACGGCAACGAGGAGAAAGCGCGTTTGGCAGGATTCGCCGAGGCCGTGGACGACACCGACATCGGCGATGTCATTGGCCGCCATGCATCGCATTACCTCTTCTGCCCGCATACGGCGACCGCGATGAAGGTCCGTGAGCGCATGGCTGAAGCGGGCGACCGGCGGCGCTGGACGATCGTCGCCACGGCGCATCCGGCGAAGTTCGACAGTGTCGTCGAACCGCGGGCCTCGCGCGCCGTGCCGGTACCGCCCGCGCTGGCGGCGATGCTGGCGCGGCCAAGCCACGCGGAGCCCATGGCCGCGGACGACGACGCTCTGCGCGAATGGTTGCTTCAGCCAAGCATGGCCAGCACCGCTTCGGTACTGCGGACTCGGCCGATCCTGGGGAAGATGGATTCCACGGCAAAGTGATGATGAGCGGCATCGTGCGAGCTCATGGCATCTTCCACCAACACCAGGCCGTAACCATGCTCGAAGGCCGAGCGTGCGGTGGACTCCACGCCGATGTTGGTGGAGATGCCGCCGAGGATGATGTCCCTGATGCCGCGGCGGCGAAGCTGCAGATCCAGTTCCGTACCGTAGAACGCGCCCCATTGGCGCTTGGTGATGCGGATGTCGTTCGCCGCGGTCGGCAGACCTTCAGGATCCGCCCACCAGTTATCCGGCAGCGTACGGGCGGCGTTGGGCTGGTCCACCGGCTGCTTGAGGGCATCGGCGAAGTCCGGCGCGAAGCCCACGCTTACCCGCACCACCAGGGTGCCGGCGTCGCGGCAGCGCGATACCAGACGAGCGGCACGGGTCACCACCTCTTCGCCGGTGTAAGGTCCCTTTGCAAACGGGATGATGCCTGCCTGCAGGTCGATCAGAACCAGCGCAGTGGTGCCCGGGTCGAGCTTGTCATCGGCCATGGCCGCCACCTTCGTAGATTTATGAGGATAGTCTCACATGGGAGTTTATGAGGATGGCCTCGAGTAATTCAAGCCCGGCGATCCGCAAGCCGCAGCGCCAGCGTGGCGTTGCGCGGGTGGAATCGTTGCTGGAGGCGGCAGGGGAGGCATTTGCAGAGAGGGGCTATGACGCCGCCACGATGACCCAGATCGCCGCAGGGGCAGGCGCGTCGATCGGCTCGCTATATCAGTTTTTTCCCACCAAGGAGCTGGTGGCCGAAGCGCTGGTCGCGCGTTATGTTTCAGCGCTGCATGCGGACCTCCGGCGCATGGCGGGCCAGGCGCGTTCGATGGACGCGCGGGGCCTGGGCGCCAAACTGCTGCGGACCGTCTACGACTTCCGCCGCAAGAATCCCGGTTTCGTCACCCTGGGCGAGGCCACCAACCTTCCCGACACCATCGTGCTGGGCTTGCGCAATACCTTGCGTGACCTCATCACCGACATCCTGGTCGCCTTCGCACCGGACATCGCGCGGGAAAAACTGCGTCCGCAGTCGTTCGTGTTGCTGCAGTTGATGAAATCATTCGCAGCGCTCAGTGCCGAGCCCAGCATCAAGGGCCGCAAGGACATACTTGCCGCACTGGAAGATACCTTCGTGCTGGCGCTGGAACATCTGGACGCCTGACACTCGCCACGGAGGTACGAAGCCATCAGGCCGCAGGCAGCCTCGGGTAACCAGGCTGTCAACGCTTTCGCGCAGTCTTCCTCGCGGTTTTCTTCGCAGCCTTCCTCGAAGACACCGGCGCGCGGGCCTTCGGCTCATTGCGCCACAACGCCGCCCCACCGACGATACCGGCCTTGTTGTCACCTACGCTGACATTCTCCGGCAGGCAGTCGGGATCGACGTAGTCCGCATTACCGCCGCCCAGGTAGATGTGGTCGGGATTAAGCAGGCGGTTCATCATGCACAGCGCCTTGTGCAGGCGCTTGTTCCACTTCTTCTTGCCGGCATCCTCATAGGCGGCGTTGCCAAGGAGTTGTTCGTAGGTCTTGCCGTTCTTCAGCGGGTGATGGGCCAGTTCCATGTGCGGCATCAGTTCGCCATCAAGGAAAAGACCCGTACCCATGCCGGTGCCGAGGGTGACCACGAATTCCAGCCCTTTGCCCTTGATCAGGCCGAAGCCCTGCATGTCGGCGTCGTTGATGAGCTTTGCCGGGTGGTCGCCCAGCGCCTGGCCCAGGGCGCGCTCCAGGGGATAGCCCACCCAGACATCGTTGCCCAGGTTCACCGCCGTCATCACCTTGCCGCGGCAGATCACGCCGGGAAAGCCGATGGAGATGCGGTCGAAGGGTGGAAGGCCGGTAACCATCTCCTTGACCAGGCTCACCAGCACATCCGGTGGACACGGCCTGGGGGTAGGCACGCGGACGCGCTCGGCGAGGCTTTTTCCCTTCGCATCGAGTACGTCGGCTTTCACGTGACTGCCACCGACATCGATGGAGAGGATCCCCGCCTGCTGCTTTTTCATGCCTTGGTCCTTGCGTGCTTGCCGTTGTCACCGAAGGTGAGGGAGAAGTCGCGCCCTTCCCAGCGCGATCCGCCGGGCCACCAGAACGTAAAGCGTAGTGTCACCGATGTCGACGCGTTGGCAACAGGCAGGTCCGTGACGTGGGTGCCGAAACCGCTGTGCCGGGAGTCAGTATCGTGGACGGTAGCCCAATCATCGTCCGACCAATGCACGCGCGCGGCCTCGAGTGTTTCGATGCGCAGGTCGCGCCCACGCGCCAGCGGCGCCTTGGGAAGGTCAAAGCGCCACAGGGTGAAGCGCGAGGTGACGCCCTGCTCGAGGTACCGCTTGGCGGTGAGTGGCGGCATGTCGAAGACCACGCCATCGGCCAGGGACCGCAGCAGCTTCAGGTGTTCGGAGTGTGCCCACACCAGCGGCATGGCGGAGCCTGAAGGGCGGCCGCGCTTGAGCAAAAGGGCGGGAATATCGTCGGCATCCCACACCTGCTCGGGCAACAGGCCACCTCGATTGGCAGACAGCTCCATGGACTTGAGCAGCCGGCGTGCCTCCTCCACCCGACCCGCGGCCAGTTCGAAGTGCGCGCGTTCGCCGGTGAGCAATGGCCACGGCCGGCCGATGCCGACGCCATCGAAGCCCGATCCGTCGGCGTGCTCGCCATAGCCATCCTCGTTGTAGCGATACCACGAGGGGCCCTGCGGCAATTCCACCTTCAGCTTGTGGTCGATCACTTTCACCGTATCGACCATGCGGGGATCGTGCGCACTACGCAGGCCGAAGCGCACCAGGGCCAGGGCATCGGGGCTGACGATTTCGGCGGTGGCATGGAAGGTATTCGCGCCATCGCGATTCTTCACCACGATCTGGCTGGAGGCCAGGTCGCCTGCGACACCCACCGAACCCATGCGCACGTAATAGCCGGCCGCGCCGGCTTCCCGTGCCAGCGGCGTATCCAGCACGAAGCACCAGTCCTCGATGCCGTCGTTCCATGCATCGGCGGTCTCGCGCAGGTAGCGCGCGCAGGGCGCATCGCCATGGTGCTCGATCAACTCGGCAGCGGCCAGCAACCCGGCGATGGTCACGGCCAGGGTGAAGGGCGAGAAACCGGCATCCTCCTCCCAGCGGTCCTGGGCGGTCAGCGGTCCGTTGCGGACGATGAACGATGCCGCCCGCCGTATCATCGGTATGTACCGCGCGGTGCCCGGCCCGGCGGTGATGTTGGCCCGTTGCAACGCCTCGACCAGCAGGACCGGGAAAGCGCATTCATCCAGTTGCACCCCGCCCCAGTACGGCTTGCCGTCGAGCCACATGTTCTGCGGCCAGCGGCCATCGATCTCCTGGGTGGCCTGGAGGAAATTGAGCACGTCCAGCGCGGCATCGCCCAGGCCCGCGGCCAGCAGGCCACCGGCACTCTCCACCAGGTCTCGCGGCCACACCAGGTGATAACCGCCCAGGTCGTCATCACCCTTGGACTGGCCCCACGGAATGGACAGGCTCGCGATCATCGCGCCGCGATAGCCCACCGGCGCATGGGTAAGCAGGACGCCGACGTCGATGCGATACAGATCGTCGCCGCTGGGGCGCTTGCCACCCTTCAGGTCGAAGATCGTCCTGGTCTTCTCCCGCCAGGACGCCACGTACAGGTTACGCGCGTGAAGGAAACCGTCCTGCAGGCTCCCGCGTACCCGGAAGGCGGCCTCCTCGGCCGTGGTGCCGAAACCGATCGCCACGGTGCAGCCGTCGTCATCGCGCATGTCCAGCTCGACGATCATCGCCACGTTGCCATCGTCGGCGCGGGTGTAGAGGGCAGACAGGTCGCCGGTTTCCTTCAGATCCCGCCAGCCATCGGAGCGGCCGACGAAGCCGACGCTGCGCCGGAGTACCGCCGGTTCCGCGCCCAGGGCCAAGGTACGGCCGCCGCCGCGGGCGAATACCAGGTCCTTGCCCTTGTATTGCCCGGTCCAGGCGGTGTTGTGGTCACCGCCATTCACCAGGTGAGGGGCCAGCAGCATGTAGACGCGGTAGTCCTCAAGCTTGCCTTCGAGCGCTTCGAAGCGGATCTTCTGGAGCACCACGTCGCGCCGGGGATCGGTGATCACGCGCTTGATGATGCGAAACCGCCCGCGAGTACAGGTATTGACCAGCCGGTAGGCCGGGAGGCCACTTTCGTAAGATTCCACCGCGTGATGGGCGTCACGCTTTTCCTCGGAAAAAAACCCGTCGGGGCCGGTTATCAGCAGGCCCGCGTCACGCATGCAGGCCATGTCGATGCGCGGGTAGTACACCTCGTTCAGGATCCCGCGGCCGAGGGTGAACCACACCCGGCTTTCGGCCGTGAGCGCGGTGCCGACACCGGATTTGGCCGACGAAGACCACCTCGCCGCGACCCCGGGATGGCCAGGCGCGGGCCGATCTTCGTTCTGTGACATGGTGCGTTCCGGTCAGGCTGGAATGCCCGACTGTACGCCCGCCCGATGACCGTCGCCACCCTCACAAGAGTGACCCCAAGCTGTTGTTAGGTTCGCTTTTTTTCCAGCTATCGAACGATCGTCCGAAGGAGCACGGACATCTGGACGTCCATACGTCCGGCGTGCCCGCAAGGAATTCCTAGGAAAAATAGTTTCACGAAGAACTGTTGACAGGCGTGGCAAAGGCCCCTTAAGGTCGGTCTCATGTCGCAGCGCACCAACATCAGCCGCATCGCCGAACACACCCGCCAGCAGGCGGCCGGCGCCGCGCTTCGACTTCGCGGCACGCTTCTCCTTGCCCTTGTACTCGTACTCCTTATTACCAACGGAGGTGCGGGCTGAGGGCATGTGTCCAGGTAACTAAGAAACAAACCTGAAGACTCCTCAAAACCCCGCACCTTCCGAAGGTAGCGGGGTTTTTTGTTGCCACTTATCACCGCCCCAAGCGGAGCAGACCATGAGCCACCCGAACCACACCACGCACGAAAATGACGGCGAGCCGGACGTAGGGCGCGTGCGCATCTTCGATACCACCTTGCGCGACGGCGAACAGGCCCCGGGCTTCTCGATGGACCGGCGCGCCAAGATGCGCATGGCCCACGCCCTGGAGGAACTGGGCGTCGACGTGATGGAAGCCGGCTTCCCCGCCGCCTCGCCGGACGACTTCGCCGCCGTGGCGGAAGTGGCCAAGGCGATGAAAGCGCCCACGGTCTGCGCCCTGGCGCGCTGCCAGCCGGGCGACATCGATGCCGCTGGCAAGGCACTGGCCCAGGCCCGCCGGTCGCGTATCCATGTGTTCCTGTCCACCAGCCCCCTGCATCGCGAGCACAAGCTGGGCAAGACCAAGGCGGAAGTGGTCGATATCGCCATTGCGGCGATCCTGCGGGCAAAAGACCAGTGCCACGAGGTGGAATTCTCCGCTGAAGACGCCCTGCGCACCGAGCACGATTTCCTGGTGGAAGTGTTCAACGCCGTCGCCGACGCTGGCGCGATCGTGCTCAACGCCCCCGACACCGTCGGCTACACCACGCCGGCGGAGATGATGGAGCTCTTCACCTTCCTGCAGGCCAACGTGCGCAGGCCCAGGGACGTGATCTTCTCGGCCCATTGCCACGACGACCTGGGCCTGGCCGTGGCCAATTCCATGGCAGCCATCAGCGCCGGCGCCCGCCAGGTGGAATGCACCATCAACGGCATCGGGGAGCGCGCCGGCAATGCGGCCATGGAAGAAATCGTGATGGCGCTGCGCACCCGTGCACCGTATTTCAAGGTCGATACCGGCATCGTCACCGAGCGCCTGTACCCCACCTCGCGCCTGCTTGCCAACCTCACCCAGCAGCCGGTGCCACGCAACAAGGCGATCGTCGGCGACAACGCCTTTGCCCATGAATCGGGCATCCACCAGCACGGCATGCTCAAGCATCGCGGCACCTACGAAATCATGCGGCCGGAAGATGTGGGCGCCAGCACCTCGCTGGTGCTGGGCAAGCACTCCGGCCGCCACGCGCTCCGCCAGCGGCTGGCTACCCTGGGCTTCGAGCTGGACGACGCCGCCATGGATGAAGTATTCGCCAACTTCAAGAAGCTGGCCGACCGCAAGCGCGAAGTGGTGGATGCGGACCTGGTAGCCCTGGCCGGCGGCGTCGATCCGGAGACGCAGGGCCCGTGGCACATCGAGAACATGCACGCCAACTCGCACGTGGGCGGCAGTGCCTCGGTCACGGTACAACTGCGCCACGACGACGGACGCGAAGCCAGCGAGGCCGCCATCGGTGACGGCCCTGTCGACGCCATGCTGCGCGCCGTGCAGCGCGCCACCGGCCAGCCGCTGGAACTGGTGGACTTCCAGGTACGGGCCATCAGCCAGGGCGGCGACGCCCAGGGCCACGCCAGCCTCTCCGCCACCCACCTGGGGCACGAGTACCGGGGCAATGGGGTAAGCACCGACATCGTCGAGGCCACCGCGCATGCGGTGCTGGCCATCGTCAACCGCATCGAACGCCAGTCGCCGCAAAAGGCGGCCGTGGCCGCTCAACGCTGAACCAGGAGCACGACCCATGCAAGCCCCTTCCCTCATCTGGCACAACGGCAGCATCAAGCCCTTTGCCGAAGCCACGGTTCATGTCGGCGCACACGCGCTGCACTACGGATCATCCGTCTTCGAAGGCATCCGCGTGTATGCCACGCCCGATGGTCCGCAGTACTTCCGCCTGAGCGACCACACCACGCGGCTGTTCCAGTCCGCGCGCGTGTACGACCTGGACCACGGCTACGACGCGCAAGCCATCGACCGCGCTTGCCGTGAGGTGATCGCCGCCAATGGGCTGGAGTCGGCCTATGTGCGGCCGATCATCTATCGCAGCGGCTTCACCTTCGCCCTGGCACCGCCGCTGGATACCGCGGTGGACGTGGCCATCATCGCCCTGCCCTGGGGCGCTTACCACGGTAGCGACGCGCTGGAGAAAGGCGTGGACGTGTGCGTTTCATCATGGAACCGCGCTGCGCCCAATACCTTTCCCAGCGGCGCCAAGGCCGCGGGCAACTACCTCAACAGCCAGCTGATCGCCCGCGAGGCCATCAGCGGCGGTTACGCCGAGGGCATCGCCCTGGGCACCGATGGCCTGCTCAGCGAAGGTGCCGGCGAGAACCTCTTCATCGTGCGCAACGGCGTGATCCACACGCCGCCGGTGGCCGCCAGCATCCTGTGCGGCATCACTCGCGACAGTGTGCTCACCCTGGCCCGCGCCCGTGGCTACAGCGTCGTCGAGCAGTCACTGCCGCGCGAGTTCCTGTACTTCGCCGACGAGGTGTTCATGACTGGCACCGCCGCCGAAGTAACCGCCGTGCGCTCGGTGGACCGCAAGCGCGTCGGCGACGGCGTCCCCGGCCCCGTCACTCGCCAACTGCAGGACGATTTCTTCGGCCTGTTCAACGGGCGTACCGAAGACCAATGGGGCTGGCTTACACCAGTGCACGCAAATACTGAAGCGAAGGTGGCCGCATGAGCGCCCGTACCCTGCTGGACAAACTCTGGGACGCTCACCAGGTGGTCGCCGAGACCGCGGCCACACCGGGCGTGCTCTACATCGATCTGCACCTGGTGCATGAAGTGACCTCCCCCCAGGCCTTCGACGAACTGCGCTCGCGCGGGCTCACCGTGCGCCGCCGCGACCGCACCCTGGCCACGCTCGACCATTCCACACCCACGCTCCCCGCCGATGCCGACGGCCGCCGTCCGTATTACACGCCTGAAGCGGAAAGCCAGGTGGCCAAGCTCGAGGCGAACGTCGCTGAGTTCGGCGTCGACCTGCTGGGCTGGGACAGTCCCGACCGCGGCATCGTGCACGTGGCAGGCCCTGAAGTGGGCGCCACCCATCCAGGCATGACTATCGTCTGCGGCGACAGCCACACCGCCACCCATGGCGCTTTCGGTGCACTGGCCTTCGGCATCGGCACTACCGAGGTCGGCCACGTGCTGGCCACGCAGTGCCTGCTGCAGCGCAAGCCCAGGTCGCTGGCGATCCACGTCGAAGGACAACTGCAGCGTGGCGTCACCGCCAAGGACTTGATCCTGCACATCATCGGCCAGATCGGCATCGGCGGCGGTACCGGCCATGTCATCGAATACCGCGGTTCGACCATTCGTTCACTGTCGATGGAAGAACGCATGACGGTGTGCAACATGTCGATCGAGGCCGGCGCCCGTGCAGGCCTCATCGCTCCCGACGACACCACTTTCAGCTGGCTGGAAGGCCGCCAGCGCGCACCAAAGGGTGCAGCCTGGGACAAGGCCGTGGCGCACTGGCGCACCCTGGCGTCCGACGAAGGAGCGAAGTACGACCAGGACGTGCATATCGACGCCAGCACCATCACCCCCAGCGTCACCTACGGCACCCACCCAGGCATGGTGGTGCCGATCGCCGGCAACGTGCCCAAGGCCGCCGATGCGCTGGAGCAAAAGGCCCTGGACTACATGCGCGTCACGGCCGGCAAACCGATGACGGGTGAGCATGTGGATGTCGTCTTCGTCGGCAGCTGCACCAATGCACGCCTGTCGGATCTGCACGCCGCCGCCGGCATCCTGCGCGGACGCAAGGTGGCTGACCATGTGCGGATGCTGGTGGTGCCGGGCTCGGAAAAGGTGCGGCGCGAAGCCGAGGCCGCTGGCCTGCACGAGGTGTTCCTTGCCGCCGGCGCCGAGTGGCGCGAGCCGGGCTGCTCGATGTGCATCGCCATGAACGGCGACCTGGCCCGGCCGGGCCAGTTGGTGGTGAGCACCTCCAACCGCAACTTCGAAGGCCGCCAGGGCAAGGGGGCACGTACGGTGCTGGCCAGCCCACTGGTGGCCGCGGCATCCGCCGTTGCCGGCGTGATCGCCGACCCCCGTGACTATCTCGACCAGGAGGCCGCCGCATGAGCAGCTCGCGACCGCTGGCCTACGTGCACTCCCGCACGGCGGTGCTGGCCAATGAAAACATCGACACCGACCGCATCATCCCGGCGCGTTTCCTTACCACCACCGAGCGTACGGGCCTTGGCAAGCACGCCTTCGAAGACTGGCGCTACCTGGCCGACGGCAGCGACAACCCGGAATTCGCGCTGAACAAGCCCGCTGCCCGCGGTTGCCACATCATCGTGGCCGGCCGCAACTTCGGTTGCGGTTCCTCTCGCGAGCATGCGCCCTGGGCCTTGCTGGACTACGGCATCACCGCGGTGATCTCCAGCGAGATCGCCGACATCTTCCGCGGCAACGCGCTGAAGAACGGCCTGCTGGCCGTGGTGGTGAGCGCAGCCGAACACCGCTGGCTTCTGGAACACCCAGGCATCGAACTGCGTATCGATGTTGCCGCCGGCAGCATCCGCCTGCCCGACGGCGGCGAGATCCGCTTCGAACTGGATGAATTCTCGCGCCACTGCCTGTTGAACGGCGTGGACCAGCTCGGCTTCCTGCTGCAGCAGGACAACGCCATTACCGCATTTGAAAAGAACCTGGAGCAGGCCGCATGAAGGCGACCATCGTGGTATTGCCCGGCGACGGCATTGGCCCGGAAGTAGCGGCCGCCGGTGTGGCCGTGCTCAAGGCCGTGGCTGAGCGCCATGGCCATGAATTTTCCTTCGACGAACAGCTGATCGGTGGCGCCGCCATCGACGCCGTCGGTGACCCGCTGCCGCCCGCTACCCGCGCTGCCTGCGAGAAGGCCGACGCCGTGCTGCTGGGCGCCGTAGGTGGTCCGAAGTGGTCCGACCCGAACGCCCCGGTGCGTCCCGAACAGGGCTTGCTGGCGATCCGCAAGGCGCTGGGCGTGTTCGCCAACGTTCGGCCACTGAAGCTGCATCCGCGCAGCGCCGCGCTGTCGCCGTTGAAGCCTGAGAAAACCAAGGGCGTGGACCTGGTGTTCATCCGCGAACTCACCGGCGGCATCTATTTCGGTGCCAAGACGCGCTCGGAAACCGAGGCTACAGACGAATGCCGCTACACCGTGGCCGAGATCGAGCGGGTGATGCGCCATGCCTTCGAACTGGCCCGCACACGGCGCAGCAAGGTGACCTCGGTGGACAAGGCCAACGTACTGGAGACCTCGCGCCTGTGGCGTTCGGTGGCCATCCGCATCGGCCAGGATTATCCCGATGTGTCGCTGGAACACCAGCTGGTCGATTCGATGGCCATGCTGTTGCTCACGCGTCCTGCCGACTACGACGTGATCGTCACCGAGAACATGTTCGGCGACATCCTCACCGACGAAGGCGCCGTGCTTGCCGGTTCCCTCGGCCTGTTGCCCTCGGCATCGCTGGGCGAAAAGCCATGCGGCCTGTACGAGCCGATCCACGGCTCGGCACCGGACATCGCAGGTAAAGGCCTGGCCAATCCGCTGGGCACCATCCTTTCCACCGCGATGCTGCTGCGCCATTCGCTCAACCTGCCCACGGAGGCTGCGCTCGTGGAAGCCGCTGTCGACGCCGTGCTCGAACACGGCAACCTCACCCGCGACGTCGGCGGCACCGCCAGTACGCAGGACGTGCTTAACGCAGTGCTCGACGCCTGCAACGCGAAAGCGGAGGCTGCATGAATACGAAGAAGATACCCATCGCGCTGCGCAGTGACGCGATCAAGACCGGCCCGGACCGTGCACCGGCACGCGCCATGCTGCGCGCCACGGGACTGGACGACGATGCCATCGCCCGGCCGATGGTGGCCATCGTGCACAGCTGGTCAAATGTCTCCCCCTGCAACCTCAACCTGCGCGACCTCGCCGAGGCCGCTGCCGAAGGCGTACGTGCGGCAGGCGGCACACCGGTGGAGTTCAACACCATCGCGGTGACCGACGGCATCGCCATGGGCACCTCAGGCATGCGCGCATCGCTGGTGAGCCGTGAGTTGATCACCGATTCGATCGAGCTGGCGGTGGATGGCCACTGCCTGGATGCGATGGTGGTGCTGTGCGGTTGCGACAAAACCATCCCCGCCGCGGCGATGGCACTGGCGCGGCTGAATATTCCCGGTGTTGCTCTCTACGGCGGCAGCATTGACCACGGGACCCGCAACGGCCAGTCCATCACCGTGCAGGAGGTGTTCGAAGCTGTGGGTGCGCATGGCGCCGGCAAGATCGACGATGCGGAACTGGCTGACGTCGAGCGCCATGCCTGTCCCGGTGCCGGCGCCTGCGGCGGCCAGTTCACCGCCAATACCATGGCCATGGTGCTGACTACGCTGGGCCTCACCCCGGTCGGCCTGAACGACATCGCCGCCACCGATCCCACCAAACGCGATGCCGCGCGCCGCTGCGGCGAACTTGCCATGGAAAACCTGATCGCAGGCCGCAAGCCGAGCGATATCCTCTCCCGCGCCGCCTTCGACAACGCCGCGCGCATGGTCGCCGCCACCGCCGGCTCCACCAATGCCGTGCTGCACCTGCTGGCCATCGCCCACGAGGCCCGCGTGGCGCTGTCCATCGAGGATTTCGAGCCGGCCTCGGCGCATACGCCGGTGATCGCCGACTTGAAACCCGCCGGCAAGTACAGCGCGGTGGAGCTGACCGCCGCCGGCGGCACGGCCATCGTGGCGCAGGAGCTACGCAAGGCCGGCATGCTCAAGGACACCCTTACCGTCACCGGCCGCACCCTGTTCGCCGACCTCGACACCGCCCCCGCGGCCACCAAGGGCCAGGACGTGGTGCGCACCGTCGCCAAGCCGATCAAGCCGCGCGGCGGCTATAGCATCCTCTACGGCAACCTGTCGCCTGAAGGCTGCATCCTGAAACTGGCTGGCCTCGGCCGCACCAGTCATGCCGGCCCCGCCCGCGTGTTCGAAAGCGAAGAGCAGGCGTTTGCCGCCGTGCAGGCGGGCAAGATCCGCGCGGGCGACGTGATGGTGATCCGCAATGAGGGCCCCGCCGGCGGCCCGGGCATGCGCGAGATGCTGGCGGTCACCGCCGCACTGGTCGGCCGCGGCCTCGGCAACGATGTGGCACTGATCACCGATGGCCGTTTCAGCGGTGCCACTCACGGCTTCATGGTGGGCCACATCGCTCCGGAAGCGGCGCGCGGCGGCCCGATTGCATTGCTGCGCGAAGGCGATGCGATCTTCATCGACGCCGGTACCCGGGAACTTCGCACCGACGCTGACCTTGCCTCGCGTCGCAGCAGTTGGCATCCGCCGGCACCGAAGGTCACCCGTGGCGCACTGGCCAAGTTCGCCCGCCTGGTGGGCTCGGCCGCCGAGGGCGCGGTGACCACCGCCTTCGAAGATACCGAAGCGCCGGTACCTGCCAGCCGGCCCATTCGCGATGAAGAACGCCTTACCCAAGCCTTGATCGGCAATTGAAGCCTCGCGGCACCCCCGCCGCCCTTGAACGCCATAGCGGAGAATGTAATGACCGACACGCAAGCCACCACCGCCCCTCTCGCCCGCGCGCGCATCGCCGTGCTCGGCTACGGCAGCCAGGGCCGCGCGCATGCGCTGAACCTCAAGGACTCGGGCCTCGACGTCGTCGTGGGCCTGCGCCCGGGCGGCCCCTCGTGGAACCGTGCCTACGTCGACGGCTTCGCCGTGGCCGAGCCCGGTGAAGCCGTGCGCGGCGCCGACCTCGTGGCCGTGCTGACGCCGGACATGGTGCAGCCGGACCTCTACCGCAACGCCATCGAGGCCAATATCAAGCCCGGCGCGGCGTTGCTGTTCGCCCACGGCTTCAACATCCATTTCGGCCAGATCAAGCCCCGTGCGGACATCGACGTGGTGCTGGTTGCGCCCAAGGGCCCCGGCGCGCTGGTGCGCCGTGAATATGAGATCGGCCGCGGCGTGCCGTGCCTGTTCGCCGTACACCAGGATGCCACCGGCAAGGCGGCGGAGAAAGCCCAGTCGTACGCCGCGGGTATCGGCGGCGCGCGCGCCATGCTGATCGAAACCGACTTCAAGGAAGAAACCGAAACCGACCTCTTCGGCGAACAGGCCGTGCTCTGCGGCGGCGCCACGGAACTGGTGATCAAGGGCTTCGAAACCCTCACCGAGGCGGGCTACCGCCCGGAGATCGCCTACTACGAAGTGATGCACGAGCTGAAGCTGATCGTGGACCTGTTCTACGAAGGCGGCATCAAGCGGATGCTGGAGTTCATCTCCGAAACCGCCCAGTACGGTGACTACACGCGTGGCCCCCGGGTGATCGACGCCAGCACCAAGGAGCGCATGAAGGCGGTGCTCAAGGACATCCAGGACGGCACCTTCGCGAGGGAATGGACCGCCGAATACCAGGCTGGCCTTCCCAACTACAAGAAGTTCAAGCAGGCCGACCTTGATCACCCGATCGAGAAAGTCGGCGCGGCGCTTCGTGCGCGCATGCCGTGGCTGCAGGGTTCAAAGGATCCGGCCCCCTCGGCACCTGCCGCAACACCGTGATGCACCCGCGCGCCGGCGTGATGCACGCCGGCGCGTACGGCGCTCGCCAAGAAGCACTTCGATCTCCTTGACGAAAGCTTCCCCAAAGGACTCATGTGAACGCGCAACTGGACACCCCCGGCGACATTAGCCCCAAGACCCATCCCCGCGCAGGTCAGGCACTGACCGGTGCCGATGTCGTGGTGCAGGTACTGGCCGACGAAGGCCTGGATGTTTTGTTTGGTTATTCCGGCGGCGCCATCCTGCCGGTGTACGACGCGCTCTTCCGCCACAACCTTGAGAACCCCCGGGCCGACGGCAGCGAGCCGCTGCCGTTGATCGTGCCTGCCAACGAACAGGGCGCGTGCTTCATGGCCGCAGGTTATGCGCGTGCCTCGGGCAAAGTGGGCGCGGCCCTGGTGACATCCGGCCCCGGCGCCACCAACGCCGTCACCCCGGTGCGCGACTGCACCGCCGATTCCATCCCGCTTGTGGTGATCAGCGGCCAGGTGCCCACCGCGGCCATCGGCACCGATGCCTTCCAGGAGGCGCCGATCAGCACCATCATGGGCGCGTGTGCCAAGCATGTGTTCCTGGTGACCGATGCCGGCACCCTCGAGGCCACCTTGCGCACCGCGTTCCACATCGCCCGCAGCGGCCGTCCCGGCCCCGTGGTGGTGGATATTCCCAAGGACGTGCAAAACACCGTGGTTACCTTCAAAGGCACGGGCCAGTTGCCGGTGCCCGGTTATCGCGCGCGCCTGCGCGCCATCGAGCAGACGCCGCTCAGCGACGCCCGCTGCGCGGAGTTCTTCGCCGCACTCAAGGCATCGAGCCGGCCGCTTATCTACGCCGGTGGCGGCATCATCACCGATGGGGCCCGCGACGCGTTGCGCGATTTCGCGCACAGTTTCGGCTTTCCCGTGACCACCACCTTGATGGGCATTGGCGGCTTCGACACCACCGATCCACTGGCCCTGCATATGCTGGGCATGCATGGCACGGCCTATGCGAATTACGCCGTGGACGACTGCGATTTCATCTTCGCGCTCGGCGCCCGTTTCGACGACCGCGTAGTGGGCGTGCCTGGCAAGTTCGCGCCTCGGGCCCGCACCATTGCCCAGATCGACATCGATCCGGCGGAGATCGGCAAGGTCAAGCAAGCGGACTGGTTCCACGCCGGCACGTTGCGCACATCGCTCGAACGCCTGCGTGCATGGGGTATCGCCCATGGCTTCCAGGCGGACTATTCCGCCTGGCATGAACACATTGCACAGCTGAAGTCCCGGCACTGCCTCAACTACGACCGGGAAAGCCCGCTGATCCAGCCCTACGCGGTGATCGAGGCGATCAACCGCATCACGAAGGGGCACGCCATCATCAGCACGGGTGTGGGCCAGCACCAGATGTGGTCGGCGCAATATTTCGATTTTCGCGAACCGCGCCGCTGGCTTACCTCAGGATCCATGGGAACGATGGGCTTCGGCCTGCCCGCCGCGATCGGCGCGCAATTCGCCCGACCGGACCTGGTAGTGATCGATATCGATGGCGATGCATCGATCCGCATGAACATAGGTGAGCTCGAAACCGTCACCACCTACAACCTGCCTGTGAAGGTGGTGGTGCTGAACAATGTCGGTGACGGCATGGTGCGGCAATGGCAGAAACTCTTTTTCAAGGGAAGGTTCTCAGCTTCCGACAAGAGCCTGCACAAGAAGGATTTCGTCAAGGCCGCCGAGGCCGACGGCTTCGACTGGGCCCGGCGCCTGGACGACCCTTCAGCCATCGAATCCACCATCGCCCAGTTCCTTGCCTTCGAAGGCCCTGCGTTCCTTGAAGTGATGATCGACCCCGATGCCGGCGTTTACCCCATGGTCGGCCCCGGCGCCTGCTACGCGGAGATGGTCACCGGCGACTTCATTGCCAACCGCGGTGCGGCGCCCGCCGCACCGTCCCCCACTGTCGCCAGTCCCACGGGGATGTTCTGAGCATGAGGCATTTGATTTCCATCCTGCTGCAGAACGAAGCCGGTGCACTGGCGCGGGTAGCGGGCCTGTTCGCCGCGCGCGGCTACAACATCGAATCGCTTACCGTTGCCGCCACGGGCGATGAGGAAGCGTCGCGGCTGTCGTTGGTGGTCTATGGCGACGACGCCGTGGTGGAGCAGATCGTCAAGCAGTCGCGCAAGCTGGTGGACGTGATTACCATCGAGGAGCTCACCACTCGCGACCATGTGGAGCGCGAACTGGTGGTGGTGCGCTTCGCAGCCTCAGGGCTGGCCTGGGCCAGCAACCACGCCCGCGTGCTCACCAGCGATGGCGAGCACTGCGTGGCCGAATTCAGCGGCCACACGGACGATGTGGATGAATTCCTGGCCCAGTTGGCTAGCCGCGCAACCTTGGACGGTGTAGCGCGCAGCGGCCTGGCCGCGCTCGCTTCGTAAGGTCTTTTTCCGACAATTTTGCTACGACGACAAGCGCTTCTTGATCGCGTCGGTTTGGATGCATGCGTAGGGTCACGTCCACCCAGATGACGGATCCGACGCATGCTCTCCCTAGCCAATGGCTGCAACGCCTTGCCCCACGTAGTCCTCGATGTCGATGGCTACCCTGCCTTGGCCGCCGAAGTCTCACGCGTCGAAGCACACTCCTCTATTGCGTTTCCCGCTCAATCGATGAAAGAGGTCGCCAATGTACCTGGTTCATCGCTCCGGGAAGCCGTCGCGGCGATCGTGGACGATAAAGACATAGCCGATCGCATCGCTGGCGAACTTGCGCAGGCAGGGGTATCAGCCCAGGAGCTGGAAGTGCTACTTTGCCGCGCCATGGGGCGCGATGCCTGGACCGACGTCGCACGCTATGCATTGCGCGACGGTCTCCCTTCGGCCCTGGTAACACTGGCACTCAACCTCTGGGGCTTCGAGGGCTTTGCCGAACTGACCGGCGATACGGCCGCGGCTGCCGCCCTGTACGGTACCTGCCTGGGCTCGGCGATTGTCGTGCTTGACGAACAGTTCCAGCACATGTTCGAAGGCATGACCTATGTCCCGGCCACGCTTGCTTCAAAGATACCTGCTGCGCCCTATCTCGTCGCCACGACGCTTCCGCTGACGTTGCGCAACCTCGTGCGCGCCTTTGCCCATGCGTCCCTGGTGTTGGCTGGAAGGCCTGAGCTCGCGGGAGATATCGACAATGGCATCGAGGTCGCCGGCGGCTTGCTCGCCACCGTAACGACCGGCCATGCGATGCAGCAGCTTTCCCTTCCCGGAGTCCGTAAGCGCCAGGGCGCGATCCTGATGCGCGAAGACCTGGCTTCCATCCTGCCGCGACTTCGCGATGGGCCTGCCGGACATGTTGGCCGCGTTGCGCGGCAGGCAGGACAGGCGGCGTGTCGGGCACTTGTTTACTTGCCCGCGGGCTTTCGCAAGCTTGCCACGCCGGCGGGTGCCGTCACGATCGCTACGCTTACCGCGTTCGTGCCAGCGGCACTGGCCGCCGTGACCGCCACCCGCGATGCCGTCCACGACGACGCGCCGGGAATTCGGGAAGGGGCCGCCGAACTGGCGCGCACCGGTGTGCTTCTTTCAGCCTATCTCCTGCTCGCGGGGGCAGCCCGCTACGCCGCACCTGCTTTTGATACGGTCGGCGCTGCCTTGCGTTACGTGGGCGGTGTTGGCCTTACCTCGGCATCACGAATGAATTTCGGCCGCTTCACGTGGGGTCCGGGATGGTAAAGCGTCTGTCCATGTAAGGAATTTCCCATGCCCAACAACCCCATGAACCCCCAGCCACCCATCGCCGAACCCGGCAAGGAACGCCCCGACGGCGACATGCGGGAGCCCGGCCACTACAAGCCCGAACACGACGCCGATCCGGATGTAGGCGATGAAGAAGTAGATGAAGATGAGATCTGACGCTTAACCGGGACATCGCGCGGCGCTAGACTCATGCCGATGAGTCCGCCGCGCAAACCGCGCCGTCGCCCCGCGACCGCCGCCACCAGGAAAGCCCCGGCCCGCAAGGCGCCAGCCGCCGCGGCACCGCCGTCTGCACGTCCGGCGGACGCTACTGCGGGTGCATCGAAGGTGGTCGACTGGCTGCTTTCCCGCCTGCCCCCCGCATGGCGCGGGAAGGCCCGGGATTATCTGGTACTCACCCGGATGGACCGGCCGATCGGCGCGCTGCTATTGCTTTGGCCCACCTGGTGGGCACTATGGATCGCCGCCGGTGACTTCCCGCCCTTCGGGCCCTGGGTCATCTTTACCCTGGGCGTGTTCTTCATGCGCGCGGCGGGCTGCGCCATCAACGACTTCGCCGATCGCAAGCTCGATCCGCACGTGGCGCGCACCGCCGGGCGGCCGCTGGCCACGGGGCGGGTAACACCACGTGAAGCGCTGGCCGTGTTCGGCGTGCTGCTGCTGGCGTCGTTCGTGCTGGTGCTCTTCACCAACCGGCTTACCATCTACCTGTCGTTCGCCGGCGCCGCGCTGGCGGCGATCTATCCCTTTACCAAGCGCTATACCAACCTGCCGCAGGTGGTGCTGGGCGCTGCCTTCGGCTGGTCGATCCCGATGGCCTTCGCCGCGGTCACCAACACGGTGCCGCCGGTGGCATGGTTGCTGTTCCTGGCCAATATCGTGTGGTCGACGATGTACGACACCCAATACGCCATGGTCGACCGCGAAGACGACATCAAGGTGGGCGCGAAGTCCACCGCGATCCTCTTCGGCGATGCGGACCTGGCCATCCTGTGGATCCTGATGGGCACGTTCGTACTGGCCATGGTGATGGTGGGTACGCGTGCCTCGCTGGGCTGGCCCTACTGGCTGTCGATCGTTGCCACGTGCGGCCTGTTCGGCTGGCAGCAATGGCTCACCCGCGGCCGTGAGCGCCTGGCGTGCCTTGCCGCCTTCCGCCACAACAACTGGGTGGGTCTGGTGTTGTGGGTGGGCATTGTGCTGGCGCTGGCCCTGAAGTAGCCCCTTACGCGCGCGCCAGCGCCCAGGCATCGACGGTTGTTGCGCCGGCTGCCAGCAAAGCTCGCGTACAGGCCTCCATGGTGGCACCGGTGGTCATCACGTCGTCCAGGACAGCCACATGCGCAGGCACTGGGCCTGCGACGGAAAAGGCATCCCGCAGGTTGCCGCGTCGCGCCTGGGCGTCGAGTTCGGTCTGGGCCACGGTGCGCCGCGAACGCCCCAGGCAAGGGACCAGGGGTAACCCCAGGTGCCGGGCCAGCGGTCGCGCCAGTTCCAGTGCCTGGTTGTAGCCACGCGTCCGAAGCCGGGAACGATGCAGGGGGACCGGCACGATCGCATCGGGCAACTGTGGTGGCGGCTCGGCAGCGCACCACATCCACGCCAGCACCCGTCCGCACGCGAGATCGCCATGGAACTTGAACCGCGCTTCCAGGAGGTCCAGTGGCCATGCATAGCGGAACGGTACCCAGGCGCCGGACCAGGGGGGTGGCTGGCGGACACAGCCGCTGCATAGCGACAGGCTCGGTGGGACCGGCAGGCCGCAACGCCGGCAGGCGTGATGATTGGCGCCCATGTCGGCCAGGCACGCCATGCACAGGTCCATGCCGTCGCCTGGCGCGTCGCAAAGCAGGCAACGGGCGGGAATCAGGCGGTCGAGGACCGCTGTAAACCTTCTGATGATTATGTTGGTTGACACAATGGCACGCCCTTTCCACACTTCGCCTTTCCCCATCCCCCGGAGTCGCCGATGCCTGCCACCCTCCGCCACGACTGGTCCCGCGAGGAAATCCAGGCGTTGTTCGATCTTCCCTTCGGCGAACTGCTCCATCGCGCCCACCTCGTTCATCGCGAGCATCACGACCCCCAGGCGGTGCAGGTATCCACCTTGCTGTCGATCAAGACCGGCGGCTGCCCGGAGGACTGCGCCTATTGTCCGCAGGCCCAGCGTTACGACACGGGGGTGAAGGCCGAAAAACTGATGAGCGTGGATGCCGTGGTGGCGCGGGCGATAGCCGCCCGCGAGGCCGGCGCCAGCCGCTTCTGCATGGGCGCCGCCTGGCGTGCACCGAAGGATCGCGATGTGGAAAAGGTGGCGCAGATCGTCACCGCGGTAAAGGCGCTGGGCCTGGAAACCTGCGCCACCCTGGGCATGCTCACCGGTCCGCAGGCATCCGCACTGAAGGATGCCGGGCTGGACTACTACAACCACAACCTGGACACCGCGCCGGAGTTCTACGGCGAGATCATCCACACGCGCGACTACCAGGATCGCCTGGATACGCTCGGCCACGTGCGCGACGCGGGCCTTCGAACCTGCTGCGGCGGCATCGTCGGCATGGGCGAGTCGCCTGACGGCCGGTCTGGCCTGCTGCAGGCGTTGGCCAACCTGCCCCAGCACCCCGAATCGGTGCCGATCAACCAGCTGGTGCGGGTACCGGGCACGCCGCTGGCCGATGCCGCGCCGCTGGATCCGTTCGACTTCGTGCGCACCATCGCGGTAGCGCGGATCCTGATGCCGGCTTCGATGGTGCGTTTGTCGGCCGGACGCCAGCAGATGGACGATGCCGTGCAGGCGCTTTGCTTCCACGCCGGGGCGAATTCGATCTTCTACGGCGAGAAGCTGTTGACCACCGGCAATCCCGACGTCGAACACGACCGCCAGTTGTTCAAGCGGCTGGGCATCCATGCGATGGACATCGCCGCCGACACCAGTACCGTGCACGCCGATATCGTCGAACCCTGCGCCGCGTGAGGCCTTCGCTGCTGGCTGCACTGGCGGCGGCGGCCAGCAAGCGGGAAGCGGACGGCCTTTATCGGCGCCTGCGCACGGTCGATGCCGGCGACGGACGGCATGCCATGGTCGAGGGGCGCCGTTACCTGATATTCGGCAGCAACGACTACCTGGGCCTGGCCCATCACCCGGATGTGGTTGCCGCGCTCACTCGCGCGATCCAGGCGGGCTCGGGTGCCGCACACCTGGTCAACGGGCATACGCGTGAACACGCGGCGCTCGAGGAAGCCCTGGCGGCCTGGACCGGACGCGAGAAAGCGTTGTTGTTTTCCACAGGCATGATGGCCAACGCCGGCGTGATGCAGGTGTTGCTGGGTTCCGTCGCCGGATCGATATCGATCCAGGACCGCCTGAACCATGCCAGCCTGATCGATGGCGCGCGCGCCGTGGGCGCCGAACTTCGGCGGTATCCCCATGGCGATGCCGACGGGGCGGCGCGGCAACTGGCCCTGCGCTCCGCCCAGGCGGCGCTGGTGTCGACCGATGGTGTATTCAGCATGGACGGTGATATCGCACCACTGGTGGAACTGGCCGGCATTTGCCGTGGCGAAGGCGCCTTGCTGCATGTGGATGACGCCCATGGCCTGGGCGTGGTCGGCCAACACGGGGCCGGCAGTGTCGCCGCGGCGAAGCTGGACGCGACTGACGTCCCGGTGCTGATGGGCACGCTGGGCAAGGCCCTGGGCACCTCCGGTGCGTTCGTGGCCGGAAGCGCCAGCCTGATCGATGGGCTGGTGCAATTTGCTCGCACTTATATCTACACCACGGCCATGCCTCCGGCGCTGGCCGCGGCCAGCCGGGTGGCGGTTGGCCTCGCCCAGGCTGCCGACGACCGCCGCGCCAGGCTTGCGAGCCTCGTTTCGCGGTTCCGGGCCGGTGCTGGTCAACTGGGCCTGACATTGCTGCCGTCGGCTACGCCGATCCAGCCGCTGATCCTGGGCGAGGCGACCCTCGCCAGCGGCGTGGCCGCTGCACTTGCGGCGGACGGTATCCTTGCCACGGCCATCCGGCCACCCACCGTGCCTGCAGGCAAAGCCCGGCTGCGCCTGACGTTTTCGGCCCTGCACGAGCCATCGGACGTCGATCGCCTGCTCGATGCATTGGAACGGGCCGTGCCCGGGGCCGCACGGGGCCACGCGGTACAATAGGCGGTCATGTCCACGCTCAATATCTCCGCTTACAAGTTCGTCGGCATCGACGATGCACCGGCCTTGCGTGACCGCCTGCTCGAACAATGCACGGCGCTGGCACTCATGGGCACGATCCTGGTGGCGCCGGAAGGCATCAACCTGTTCCTGGCCGGCCCCCGCGAGGCGGTCGACGCGTTCATGGTCTTCCTGCATGCCGATCCGCGCTTCGCCGACATTGCACCGAAGGAAAGCCATTCGGCGCTGCCACCCTTCAGGCGCATGCGCGTGCGCCTGAAGAAGGAAATCATCACCATGCGCCATCCGCTGGTGCGGCCGGAACTTGGGCGTGCACCCTCGGTGCCCCCGGCAACGCTCGCCCGCTGGCTCGATACCGGACGCGACGACGACGGGCGTGAAGTGGTGATGCTCGATACCCGAAACGATTTCGAAGTGGACCAGGGCACCTTCAGCCATGTGGTCGACTACCGGCTGGCGAGCTTCGGTGATTTCCCCGAAGCGGTTGCCGCCGACCGGGGGCGTTTCACCGGCAAGACGGTCGTATCGTTCTGCACCGGCGGCATCCGCTGCGAGAAAGCCGCCATCCACATGCAGGATATCGGCATCGACCATGTCTACCAGCTTGAAGGTGGCATCCTGAAATACTTCGAGGAAGTCGGCGGCGTGCATTTCAATGGCGAATGTTTCGTCTTCGACGACCGCATCGCACTGGATCCATCGCTCCGGCCGGCGACCAAGGCGTGAGCAAGCTTTCCATCGATGTCCAGGGCCGGGGACCTACGTCGCTGGTCATGCTGCACGGCTGGGCGATGCACGGCGGCGTGTTCGATTCACTGGTCGAGCGTTTGCGTGACCGTTTCACGATGTACGTCGTGGATCTTCCCGGCCACGGCCGCTCCCGCTCGTCCTTGCTGCCGCTCGAGCCGCTGGCGATCGCGCGCGCGGTGGCTTCGGCCACGCCGCCAGCAGCGTGGCTGGGATGGTCGATGGGCGGACTGGTCGCGCTGACCGCCGCGCTTGACCTGCCCGGGCAAGTGACGACGCTGGTGATGGTCGATACCTCCCCGCGCTTCGTCCGTGCCGACGACTGGCCCCACGGCAGCGATCCAGCCCTTGTGCGCCAACTGGCCAGCGACCTGGCCGGCGATTACCACGCCACGCTGGAACGTTTCATCGCCCTGGAAGCCATGGGCAGCGGCGATCCGCGCGGCGAGGCACGCCACCTGCGTGAACTGGTGTTCTCACGCGGCGAACCCGATGCCCGCGTGCTGATGGAAGGCATCGCCCTGCTCGAAAACACCGATCTGCGCGGGCGCTTGCCCATGCTTAAACCCCCGAGCCTCTGGCTTGCCGGCCATCGCGACCGCGTGATCCATCCTGCCGCCATGCAGGCGTCCGCGGCGTTATGTGGCGGCAGCTTCATCGATATCCCCCATGCGGGGCACGCCCCCTTCATCGGCCACGCCGACGTTGTTGCCTCCGCCATCACGACCTTCATCGACACACTGCCATGAGCGACTTCCATTTCGACCACCGCCAGGTGCAACGCAGTTTCTCGCGGGCGGCGGCTACCTATGAAGAACACGATGTGTTGCAACGCGAAGTGCAGCAGGGCCTGCTCGAGCGGCTGGCGTTCTTTACCGAAACGCCCGAACGCATCGTCGATGTCGGCGCGGGTACCGGTCGGGGCACGGCGCTCCTCAAGAAAGCCTATGGCAAGGCACAGGTCGTGGCCATCGACCTGTCACTGCCGATGCTGCGGCAGGCGAAGTCCCACTCCGGATGGCTCAAACCCTTCGGCCGCGTCTGCGCCGATGCCCATGCGTTGCCCGTGCACGACCGCAGCGTCGACCTGCTGCATTCGAACCTGTGCTTCCAGTGGTGCGAGGATCTTCCGCGGCTCTTCGCCGAATGCGTGCGTGTGGTGCGTCCGGGTGGCTTCTTCGCCTTTACCACCTTTGGACCGGACACGCTCAAGGAGTTGCGCCAGGCGTGGGCCGAAAGCGACGGGCAGCCTCATGTGGCCCGCTTCCTGGACATGCACGATGTCGGCGATGCCATGCTTTCGGCAGGCTTCAAGGACCCGGTGCTCAGTGTGGAGCGATACACCCTCACCTACGCCGACCCCACCGGCCTGATGAAGGACCTCAAAGGCCTCGGTGCCACCAACGCCGATGCATCACGCCAGCGCGGACTCACCGGCAAGGGGCACTATCGGCGCATGCTCGAGCGCTACGAGGCCTTGCGCGTGGATGGCCGTATCCCGGCTACCTGGGAAGTGGTCACGGCGCACGCGTGGGGCGCTCCCGACGGCCAGGCCCGGGCCAGCGCCGGCGGCGAAGTGGCGAGTTTCCCGATCGACAAGCTCCGCGGCTCGCGGAGGCCACGCGAATAACGCGCCCCGCGGAGGATGTTTCGAGCATGGCCCTGCGCCTTTCCGGCAACTTCCTGGATGAAATGAGCTTCATCCGCGCCGCCGCAAAGCAGGCGTAAGATCTAGCCCAGCTCGGGGGAGCAATGGAGGAAGTCATGAAACGAATCAGTCTTGTCATTGCACTTGCGCTTTCCGGTGTCGGCATGACCGCCATGGCAGGTGAGGAACCCAAGCCTCTTCCAGGCCAGGAAAAAAACGCCGCCATGGACCAGCAGCCCTGCCCCGATGGGCTCGAACGCATGCTTCCTGGCAACTACTACTTCTGCGAAGGCGTTCGCTCTTTCTGGGACGGTAACCGGAATGCGGCGCTCTACAACCTGCAGGAAGCGGCGTCCTGGGGCAGCAAGCGAGCCCAGTACGCATTGGGCGTGGCCTATTTCAACGGCGACCAGCTGCCGAAGAACCGTCCGTTGGGACTGGCATGGCTTACCCTTGCCGCCGAGCGCAAGACGCCAGTCTACGCGGCCACCCAACGTTCGGCGATCGAGCATGCCACCGAGGCCGAGCGTCAGCAGGGATGGCAGGAAATGCAAAAGCTGAAAGTGAAGTATGCCGATGCCGTGGCCCTTAAGCGGGCCAAGACCCGCCTGCACCGCGAATTGCGCCACCTGTCCGCCGGGTCCACCGGCAATACCTACACGTATTACGCCAACGTGTGGAATATCTACGCCGACTACGACAACTCCGACCTCGTCGCGGAACTTGGCCCGCAGGACTTCGGGCATGCGTTGCCGTTCCCGATCGACATGCATGGCAATGGGTACCGGCACTACTACGATGCCCCGGCCTACGGGGCCCGCTCATTCAGCCCGGCGGTACGCCAGACAAGCGCGCCGGCACGCTCCGCCGCGGCAGCGCCGGCCGCCGGCAAGGGACGGTAGGCTTCACGGCCGGCAAGCGGCTTCCTGCTTGCCGGCTTATCCGAGCGTTGCCGACAACCGCGCCGTATCCCGCGGCGCCTTGACCTTCATGTCGTCGAATGCAAACGCGAGGGCGATGGTGGGCCCGTGAATGTTTCGGTGTCGGGTAAGCTCGTGGTTTTCGCACGGCCCGCACTCATCCATGAACGACATGTCCAGCCGACGCGGCGCCCTGGTCGCGATGGGTGTCACCGTGCTGATCTGGTCCTATAGCTGGATCGTGATGAAGCAGGTGCTGCGCCACGCCGGCCCGTTCGACTTTGCCGCATTGCGCTATGTCGGCGGGGCTGTGCTGCTGTTCGCCGGCATGGCGGTGACGCGTCAGTCGCTGCGGCCGCCGCCGCTTGGACCGACGATCCTTATCGGCCTGTTGCAGACCGCTGCGTTCCAGGGCCTGGGCCAGCTTGCGCTGATCGCCGGTGGCGCCGGACACGTGGCGCTGCTGGCCTACGCCATGCCCTTCTGGGCCGTGCTGATCGCCTGGGTCGGGCTGGGCGAGGCGCCCACGCGAAGACAGTGGACGGGTGTAGCCCTTGCGGCCATCGGGCTGGTCTGCGTGATCGAGCCCTGGAACGGGCTGGGCAATGCCACCAGCACCTTGCTGGCGCTGGCGGGCGGGCTTTGCTGGGCGGGCGCCACGGTCGCCTCCAAGCGGCTGTTCCAGAGGCATCCGGTTCAACCGCTCTCCCTCACCGCCTGGCAGATGGCCTTCGGTGCCGTCGCGTTATCGATCGCGGCCCTTTGCATACCGCAACGCCCGATCGAATGGGTGCCCGCGTTCATCGCCGGGCTCGCCTATAGCGTGGTGGCCGCCTCCAGCATCGCGTGGGCGCTCTGGGCACTCGTGGTCAAGCGGTTGCCGACCGCGGTGGCGGCAATATCAACCCTGGCCGTGCCGGTGACGAGCGTGGGCCTGGCCTGGCTTCTGCTTGGCGAAACGGTTTCGCCGATGGGCGTCGTGGGCATCGCCTTCATCGTCGCAGGCCTCGTGGCCGTGACGGGCCTGGGCCGCTCACCAGGGAAGTGAGTCCAGATCCACGTTTCCACCGGTAAGCACCAGTCCGATCCGCTTGCCGGCGAATAACCGCGGTTCCTTCAGCACGGCCGCCAATACGGTAGCGCTTGAGACTTCAACGATCATCTTCATGTGTGTCCACACCAACCGCATGGCGGTGATGCACTCTTCGTCGGTCACCGTGGTCACCTTCACGCCATGACCGGATAGCACGGTGAAGTTCGTTTCGCCGATGGCAGCGCGAAGGCCGTCGCAGATCGTATCGGGCACGAAGTCGACATCGCGCCTGCCCGACGTTAGCGACCGGCTGGCATCGGCAGCGCCAGCGGGCTCGGCCGCGTGGACGACCACCGAAGCATCCAATCCTTGCGCGGCGATCGTGGTGCCGGCTGCGAGGCCGCCACCGCCTACCGGTATCACGATCATGTGCAGGCCAGGCGCTTGCGCCATCAGTTCAAGGGTCGCCGTGCCCTGCCCGGCCATCACCTGCGTATCGGCATAGGGGTGCACCAGCACCGCGCCGGTCTCCTCCTGCACCTGCGCGGTCATGGCCTCACGCGCGGCCTGGGTCGGCGCGCAGCGGTGCACCACCGCACCGGCCTCTTCGATCAACGCCAGCTTCGCGCGCACGGCGCCTTCGGGCACGATGACATGCGCGGCGATGCCTCGCGTAGCCGCCGCCATCGCCAGCGCGGTGCCGTGGTTACCGGACGAATGCGTTACCACCCCCCGCGCGGCGGCGACTTCGTCCAGTGCCCACACGGCATTGCACGCACCGCGGAATTTGAACGCGCCGCCCCGCTGCAGGTTTTCGCATTTGAAGAACAGCTCCGCTCCCGCCAGGGCATCAAGGGCGTCATGGCGCATCACCGGTGTCACCACCGCATGGCCTGCGATGCGCGCGGCGGCATCGCGAACATGGTCGAACGTGGGCGCCGTTACCATGTCAGTTCGATCCCGCAGGTAAAGCTGCGCTCGGCGCCGGACGCCAGGCGCACAAGATCCGCACTGTCATCACGATTGAAAGCGTTGGTCAGCGTTTCCATCGGTTCCATGGCAACCGATGTGCGCGGCTCGCGCGGCACCGTGTCGCCGGTGAACACCAGGCCCACGCCGTCGGTTTGCCAGACGCGTACTTCCAGCGCGCCTTGTGGATCGCGCAGCCGCATGCGCGCACGACCATCGGCTTCACGCTGCAGGTTCGCGTAGGCATTGTCCACCCGGGTAGCGCCAATAGCGTGCATGGCGCGGAAATCGAGCGATGGGTCGACCTCGTCCAACGATGCGAACGCGGCCTTGCCCGGCAGCGGGATGGTGCCGGCATCCGTGCGCACGAGCGATGCCGCGTCGACCTGCAGCAGCCATTCGTCCACCTGGCCGTTCGGCATGCGGAAATACGGGTGCCAGCCGAAGAAGCAGGGCGCGTCTTCGTCGCCCACGTTGCGAAGCACCGCTTGCAGGGTGATGCCGTCGGCGTCGAGTGTGAAGCGGATGGTAGTGTCGATGGCAAAGGGATAGCCCGGGTACACACCCGGCCGGATGCTGCCATTGAAGAAGGCCACCGAAACCCTGTCCTCGCCGACGAATTCATCGGCGATGGTGAAATCGGCCGTGCGCAGGAAGCCGTGGCGCACACCCCGGTCGGCCGTGACCCCGGGTTGCATGTCGTGTTCGACGCCATCGAACCGGTATCGGCCATCCACGATGCGGTTGGCGAATGGGGCCATGATGGCGAAACGCGCACTCTTGCCGGCCGCCAGTTCTGCCTCGTCATGGAAACCGTCGGCTACCTGGAAGGCTCCGCCAGCCAGGGGCACCTCGATGCCCACTACCGTGGCCCCGCGTTCGGCCACGCGCAATACCAGCCCCCGCTCATGGTCGGTAAGCACAACCAGGGGAAATCCCCCCATGAAGGCCCGGGTGATGCTGAATCGGTTCATCGAAAGGTCCTGCCAAGCCGAAAAGCCGCATGTTAGCCTGCCGGTTCAGCCTTGGCGCGATCAACGACATGAATGCACGCAACGATAGTGCCGCCCCCGCCGTGCGGCTGGCCGAGTACGCGCGACCCGCCTGGCGTGTGGCCCACGTGGATCTCGACTTTTCCCTGGGGATCGACCAGACCGAGGTGATCGCCAGGCTCGACCTCAGCCGCGATGGCGAACCGGGCGCCCCGCTGGAGCTCGACGGGGAAGACCTCGAACTGCTCGAAGTACTGATCGATGGCGAAGCTGTGCCGCCCACGCGCTACGAAGCGAGCGAGCGCGGCCTGGTAGTGCACGACGTACCCGATGAGTTCGTGCTGACCACCCGTGTCCGCATCAAGCCGTCGACCAATACCGCGCTGGAGGGTCTTTACCTCTCCGGCAGCCGCGAGGCCGGCTTCCTGCTTACCCAGTGCGAAGCCCAGGGTTTCCGCCACATCACCTATTTCCCGGACCGCCCGGACGTGCTGGCGCGCTACACCGTCACCTTGAACGCCGATGCCCGGCGCTTCCCGGTATTGCTGGCCGGTGGAAACCCCGCCGGCTGCGGGGAACTTGGCGACGGCCGCCACTGGGCACGCTTCGTCGATCCGCATCCCAAGCCCAGTTACCTGTTTGCGCTGGTGGCAGGGCACCTGGAGCGGATCAGCCACGACTACGTCACCGCCAACGGCCGCGCCGTGCAGATCCACATCTGGGCCGAGGCCGATGTGGTCGATCGCTGCCACTACGCCATGGATGCCCTGGTGCGTTCGATGCGGTGGGATGAAAAAACCTACGGACGCAACTACGACCTGGATGTCTTCCACGTGGTCGCCACCCATGACTTCAACATGGGTGCGATGGAAAACAAGGGCCTGAATATCTTCAACGCCAAATACCTGCTGGCGGACCCTGACAGCAGCACGGACGATGAATACCTGCACGTGGAAGCGGTGGTGGCACATGAGTACTTCCACAACTGGAGCGGGAACCGGGTCACCTGCCGCGACTGGTTCCAGTTGAGCCTCAAGGAAGGGCTCACCGTGTATCGCGAGCAGAGTTTTTCTGCCGACATGAATTCGGCGGCGTTGAAGCGCATCGAAGACGTCGCCCTGCTGCGCCGCGCGCAATTTCCCGAAGACGCAGGCCCCCTGTCGCATCCGGTACGCCCGGCCGAGTACCGCGAGATCAATAATTTCTATACGGCCACGGTGTACGAGAAAGGTTCAGAGCTGGTGCGCATGATCGCAGGCTCGCTGGGGCGGACGGGTTTCCGCCGCGGCATGGATGCCTATTTCGAACGCCACGACGGCGAGGCCGCGACCATCGAGGATTTCCTGGCCGCGCTGGGCGATGCAAACGGCGTGGACCTCACCCCTTACCTGGCCTGGTATGCACAAGCCGGCACGCCGCGCCTGCGCGGCCGCGGCTCGTTCGATCCGGGCCAACGCCGCTATACGCTGCACCTGTCCCAGGAGACCTCACCCACGCCGGGCCAGGGCGCCAAGCAGGCCTTGCCGATCCCGGTGAAACTGGCCCTGTTCGCCAATGACGGGCGCATGCTGCCACTGCGCATGCCCGGTGAATCGCGCCAGGCCGCGGCCGACGAACGCGTGATCGTGCTCAGCCATGCCGAGCGCGACTTCGTCTTTGAGGACATCGGTGAGGAAGTCGTGCCCTCCCTGCTGCGTGGTTTCTCCGCTCCGGTCATGCTGGAGTACGACTACGCGCCCAGCGAGCTTGCACTGCTCCTTCGCCACGACGTGGACGGCTTCAATCGCTGGGAGGCCGGGCAGCAGCTGGCCGCGCTGGCGTTCGATGCCTGCCTTTCGGGTGGGGACGCCCACGGTGCTACTGATGCCTGGACTGCATCGATCGCGTCGATCTTTGCCGATCCATCGATGGATGATGCCTTGCTGGCCGAATTGCTCACGCCGCCAGGCGAGATCGAGCTTGCCGATCGCCAGCCACGGCACGATCCGGTCGCCGTACACGGGGCGCGCCAGCGCCTGCTGTCGCGCCTGGCCATGCGTGTGGGCGCCAGCAATCTGGAGGCGCGTTATGCGGGTCTGCTCGCCCGTGCCAGCGCTGATCTGGACTCAGCTGCGCAAGCCAGGCGGCGCCTGCAACGCCGCGTGCTCGATCTTCTCGCCGCGGTGGAACCGGCCAGGGCCGCTTCGCTTGCCGCGCGGCAATACGAGAGTGCCCCCGGCATGACCGACCGCCTCGCGGCACTGGCCACCCTTGCGCGTACGGACGAAGCCGGCGCTGCCAGCCAGCTTGCACACTATCGCGCACGCTACGATGCCAATCCGCTGGCCCTGGACAAGTGGTTCATGTTGCAGGCTGCCCTGCCCGGCGAAGGCGCGCTTGCCCGCATGCAGCGGCTGGAAACCGATCACGCGTTCAACCTCAAGAATCCCAATCGGGTGCAATCGCTGATGGGCGCTTTCGCACGCTCCAATCCCACCGGCTTCCACCGCGTCGATGGCGCCGCCTATGACTGGTTCGCCGATCGCCTGTTGCAGATCGATGCCATCAATCCACAGGTGAGCGCGCGGCTGGGCACTGCGTTCAACGGCTGGGCGCGCCTGGTTGAGCCCCAACGTGAACTGGCGCGCACGGCGGTCAACCGGATGCAGGGCCACGAAGGGCTTTCACGGGACCTGGCCGACATCCTGGATCGCGTGGTCGGGGACTGAACAGCAAAACGCCCCGCGTGGCGGGGCGCTCCTGGCTGTCAAACGCGAGCCGGTCAGGCAGCGAGCAGCGAAATTTCCTGGCGGACGCGGACGATACGCTGCTCAAGGCGGGGCGCCACGGCAGCACGTTTTTCCTCGTCGCGGCCTTCCAGGTGCTCCATCGCCATTTCCAGACGACCTAGCTCGATCAGCAGATCGTGGTGCCTGTAGACAGGTTCCAGTTCATGAGATCCCATGGCAATTCTCCTCCCGAAGCACTTGGTAAGCAGGACGATGCATGGGTCATGCCACGAATGTGATCTACATCACACTATTTAAGGCATAGACAAAAACCTGACGTACTGCGTCACGAGATGCCGCATACCGGCATATCGACAACGAAAAAGTCACACGCCGTTCATTCGAACAGCGTAAATATTCGGGGTAACAAAAAACCGCAACAAGTGCGGTTCTTTTGATGCCAGCCTTAAACGGTTTCTGGCGCCCGGCACACGGTCATCCTGGATTCCCCCTGTTCCTGAGACCGCCGGGCGCCAGATCCTCCTTTTCCAGCTTGCTACCCTCCCCGGCACGCGGTCCGGCCCCTGTCGCCTGACCTCAGCGCGCATCATGCGCAGCATCTGCCCGGGGGAAGTGCCCGGCCATTCATGCATCAGCCATGCCAGAAAGGCATTCGTTAAGCTCGTTTATGCGCGTCTGGCATTCGATCAGTCCGTCTTGACCATGGTTGCCGTACACGGGCCCTACACGGGTTAAAATCGGCATCTCCTGCCCTTACGCGTCACTTTTCTCCATGTCGCTCACCCATCCCACCCGCTACGACGTGATCGTCGTGGGCGGCGGCCACGCCGGTACCGAGGCGGCCCTGGCGGCCGCGCGCAGCGGTGCGCGTACGTTGCTGCTTTCGCACAACATCGAAACCATCGGCCAGATGAGCTGCAACCCGGCCATCGGCGGCATCGGCAAGGGCCACCTGGTGCGCGAGATCGATGCCCTGGGCGGGGCGATGGCGCATGCGGCAGACCGTGCGGGCATCCAGTGGCGCACGCTCAATGCCTCCAAAGGCCCGGCTGTACGGGCCACGCGCTGCCAGGCCGACCGCGTGCTCTACAAGGCCGCCATCCGCCGGATGGTTGAAACGCAGCCGAACCTTGAGCTTTTCCAGCAAGCCGTGGACGACCTCCTGCTCGAAGGCGACCGCGTGGTCGGCGTACGTACGCAGATGGGCCTGGCCTTCCATGCGGCGACCGTCGTGCTCACCGCAGGCACGTTCCTGGCCGGCAAGATCCACATCGGCCCGGCGCAGTACGCGGGCGGCCGAGCGGGCGATCCCCCGGCGTCCACCCTGGCCAGCCGCCTGCGCGAACTGTCCCTGGGCGCCGATCGCCTGAAGACCGGCACGCCGCCGCGCATCGACCTGCGCAGCATCGACACCTCGGTGATGGATGAACAACCCGGTGACAACCCTGCGCCGGTGTTCTCCTTCATGGGAACCCGTAGCGAACACCCGCGCCAGGTGAGCTGCTGGATCACCCATACCAGCGAGCGCACGCACCAGATCATCCGTGGCGCACTGGATCGCTCCCCACTGTACAGCGGCCAGATCGAGGGTATCGGTCCACGTTATTGCCCTTCCATCGAAGACAAGGTGGTCCGCTTCGCCGATAAGTCCTCGCACCAGGTATTCGTCGAGCCCGAGGGGCTGGACACCTTCGAGGTCTACCCCAACGGCATCTCCACCTCGCTGCCCTTCGACGTGCAGCTTGAACTGGTTCGTTCCATCCGCGGCTTCGAGAACGCGCACATCACGCGGCCGGGCTATGCCATCGAATACGACTACTTCGACCCGCGCGGCCTGAACCCGTGGCTGGAAACCCGTGCGATCGGCGGCCTGTTCTTCGCCGGCCAGATCAACGGCACCACCGGATACGAAGAAGCTGGCGCGCAGGGCCTGGTGGCCGGGCTGAACGCCGCCCGCCAGGCGCGTGGCGAGGCCCCGTGGTTCCCGCGGCGCGACGAGGCGTATATCGGCGTGCTGATCGACGACCTCACCACCAACGGCACCATCGAGCCCTACCGCATGTTTACCTCGCGGGCGGAATACCGCCTGCACCTGCGCGAGGACAACGCGGACCTGCGCCTTACCGAAACCGGCCACGCACTAGGCGTGGTCGACGACCAGCGCCTTTCCCGCCTGCTCGCCAAGCGCGAGGCCACCGACGCCGAGACCGCCCGCCTGCGCGCCACCTGGGCAGCGCCTGGCAACGCCCTGGGTGCCGCCGTCACGGCCACCCTGGGCCTGCCGCTCAGCCGCGAGACGAATGCGCTGGACCTCCTGCGTCGTCCGGAGATCGACTACACCGCGCTGATGGCCGTTCCCGGCATGGGCCCGGCCGTGGCCGACGAGCACGTGGCCACACAGGTCCAGGTGCAAGCCAAATACGCCGGTTACCTGGAGCGCCAGCACGAGGAAATCGCCCGCCAGCGCAAGCACGAGGCCCTGGCCATCCCCGCCGGCTTCGATTACGACCGTGTGCGCGGGCTCTCCGCCGAAGTACTGCTCAAACTCAAGCGCGGCCAGCCGGCGACCATCGGCCAGGCATCGCGCATCAGCGGCGTCACCCCCGCCGCGATCTCGCTATTGCTGGTACACATCAAACGACGCGCCGCCTGACTTCCGACGGTTACGGACGGCTGACGCCCCGTGCGATCATCGGGCCAGTCCTACACGGAGTTCATCATGGAAGTCTGGATTGGCCGAAACGGCGAGCGGTTCGGCCCCTACAGCGAGGCCGACATCCGCCAGTGGCTGCGCGAGGGGTCGCTCAAGCCCGGGGAATTGGCCTGGCACGCGGGCCTCACCGACTGGCAGCCGGCCGGCGACCTGTTCCCGGGTGAAGCTCCCGCTGGGGGCAGCGCCACGCCAATGCCGCCACCGCCACCGCCAGCGCAGCCATGGGTGGCCGACCCGCAGCCCTACGCCGGCTTTTGGAAGCGCCTGGTGGCCTACATCCTGGACGGGTTCATCCTGTGGATCCCGAACATCATCATCGGCAACCTGCTCGGTGGCACTGCCGCCCAGCTGGCGATGATGCACACCATCGAAAACGCCAATAACGACCCGGCGGTGCTGATGGCTGCCTACGGCGCCTTCTGGAGTGCGATGCTGCCGGTGATCGGCGTACAGTCGCTGGTGACCTGGGCCTACTTCGCCTTGTGTGAAAGCTCCGCCATGCAGGCCACGCCCGGCAAGCTCGCCATGGGCATCCGCGTTACCGATTACGAGGGCCGGCGGATCACTTTCCTGCGGGCCACCGGCCGTCATTTCGGCAAGATCATCAGCTCACTGACCTTGTGCATCGGCTTCATGATGGCCGGATGGACCGAGCGCAAGCAGGCCCTGCACGACATGATGGCCAGCACCCTGGTGGTGAACGGGCGCGCCAGCGCCGCCCGCAACAACCCGCAACAGCCTGCACCGCGCAGCGACGACGGCTCGTTCAGCGCCTGACCGCGCTTGCTATGATGCGGGGTTCGTATCAACGGAACCCGCATCAAGCATGCTCTCGATCGAACAACGCATTGCCCAGGACGTCGCCGCCAAGCCCGAACAGGTGCGCGCGGCGGTGGAACTGCTCGACGGCGGCGCCACCGTGCCGTTCATCGCCCGCTACCGCAAGGAAGTCACCGGCGGGCTGGATGACATCCAGCTGCGCCTGCTCGAAGAGCGCCTGCGCTACCTGCGCGAACTGGAAGATCGCCGCAAGGCCATCCTCGACTCCATTACCGAGCAGGGCAAGCTCACCGACGCACTGAAGGCCGATATCAGCGAAGCCGACACCAAGGCGCGCCTGGAAGACCTCTACCTGCCTTACAAGCCCAAGCGCCGTACCAAGGCGCAAATTGCACGCGAGGCGGGCCTCGAACCGCTGGCCACGACGCTGCGCGAGGATCCCACGCAGGATCCCGATGCATTGGCCGCCACCTTCGTGGATGCAGAAAAGGGCGTGGCCGATATCCGCGCCGCGCTCGACGGCGCCCGCGCCATCCTGATGGAAACCATCGCCGAAGACGCCCATCTGGTGGGCGAGCTGCGCGACTGGATGTGGGACGTCGGCCAGATCAAGGCCCGCGTGTTGGAAGGCAAGGAAAACGAAGGCGCGAAGTTCCGCGACTACTTCGACCACATGGAAAGCGTGGCGAAAATTCCCTCGCACCGTCTACTGGCACTGATGCGCGCGCGCAACGAAGGCATCCTCGAACTGGACCTGGTGCCTGGAAGCGATGCCGAGCAGGGTCACGCCGAGGGCGAGGGCCGTGTGGCCGCGCGCGCCGGCATCGTCGACCGCAAACGCCCGGCCGATGACTTCCTGCGTGAAACGGTACGGCTGACCTGGCGCGTGAAGCTGCATCTTCACCTTACCCTCGACCTCTTCGGCCGCGTGCGCGAAGGCGCCGAGGACGAAGCCATCCGCGTGTTCAGCGAGAACATGAAGGATCTCCTGCTCGCCGCACCCGCCGGCAACAAGGTGGTGATGGGCCTTGACCCGGGCATCCGCACCGGTTGCAAGCTCGCCATCGTCGATGCCACCGGCAAGCTGCTGGCCCACGACACCATCTACCCGCACGAACCGCGCAACCAGTGGGACCAGTCCCTCGCCCGCATCGCGGCGCTGTCGAAGCAGCATGGCGTGAACCTGATCGCCATCGGCAACGGCACTGCCTCACGCGAGACGGACAAGCTCGCCGGCGAAGTGATGAAGAAACACGCCGACCTAAAGCTCTCCAAAATCGTGGTGAGCGAAGCCGGCGCCTCGGTCTATTCCGCATCGGAACTTGCCTCGAAGGAATTCCCGGAACTGGATGTATCCATCCGCGGCGCGGTATCCATCGCCCGCCGACTGCAGGATCCCCTGGCGGAGCTGGTGAAGATCGAACCCAAGGCGATCGGCGTGGGCCAGTACCAGCACGACGTGAACCAGGTGAAGCTGGCCCGCGCGCTCGATGCGCGCGTGGAAGACTGCGTGAACGCCGTGGGCGTGGATGTGAACACGGCCTCCGCTCCGCTGCTGGCCCGCGTGGCGGGCCTGTCGTCGAGCGTGGCCGAGAACGTGGTCAAGCATCGTGACGCACACGGCGCTTTCGACAGCCGCAAGGCCTTGTTGAAGGTGCCACGCCTGGGCGACAAGGCCTTCGAACAGTGCGCAGGCTTCCTGCGCATCGCCAATGGCAGCAATCCGCTCGATGCAAGCTCCGTGCATCCGGAAGCCTACCCGGTGGTCGAGCGTATCCTGAAGCAGTGCGGCCGCGAGGTGCGCAACATCATCGGCGACACCTCGTTCCTGCGCGGATTGAAACCCGAGCAGTTCACCGACGAAACCTTCGGCGTGCCCACGGTGCGCGACATCCTTAAAGAGCTGGAAAAACCCGGCCGTGACCCACGCCCGGAATTCGTGGCGCCGTCATTCGCCGAAGGCGTGGAAGACTTGAAAGACCTCGCCGTGGGCATGGTGCTGGAAGGCCGCGTCACCAACGTAGCCGCGTTCGGCGCCTTCGTCGACATCGGCGTGCACCAGGATGGTTTGGTCCATGTGTCGGCGCTGTCGCACACCTTCGTCAAGGATCCTCGTGACGCGGTGAAGGCCGGTGACATCGTCAAGGTCAAAGTGATGGAAGTGGATCTGCCGCGAAAGCGGATCGGGTTGTCGATGCGACTGGATGATGTGCCCGGTGAGGCACGTGGTGGCAAGCCCGCGGCGCGTGATGGTGGCCGCGATAACCGTGGCGGCAACGACAATCGTGGGCCGCGTGGTGGTGGTGGCGGTGATCGCCGCGCACCTATAGCGCCGAAGCCTACCCCGGCTCCGGGCAATAGTGCGTTCGCCGATGCGTTTTCCAAAGCGTTGAAGCGGTGAGCATGCAGGCCGAATACGACGTGCGCCGCGAGATTCGATGACGCAAGGAAACATTGAAGAGCCGGCGAAAGCCGGCTTTTCTTTGCCCAGACTTGAGCGATTTCTTATGGCGCACCGCAACATGCGCTTCCGTATGTGTTGCATTAACGTAACGATTCTCTAACACAGCTCGACCAGGGGTCCTACGCATGCCACGTCTTCGCCACCTTGCAGCGGCCGTCACCACGGCGCTGGTGTTTTCCGCTGCGGCCCAGGCCACCGACTTCACCAAGGTGGTCGCATTTGGCGACAGCCTGAGCGATGCCGGCAACATCTCGGCCGAGCTCGGCATTCCGCCGACCTCGCCGCAGCGCTTCACCACCAACCCCAGCACCACGGCGATCGAGAACATCGCCAACGCCTACGGCTATAACCTCACCGCCTCACTGAGCGGCGGCACGGACTACGCCTATGGCGGTGCCATGGTGGCCACCGATGTTGCCCTGCCGCCGGCGCCCTCCGTACTGAACCAGGTGGGTGGTTACCTCGCCGCCAACGGCGGCCATGCCGACCCGCACGCTCTGTACAGCGTCTGGATCGGCGCCAACGATCTGCTCGGTGCCGCGGCCGCCCCCTCACAGGCCGCCGCGCTTCAGACCGCCGCCGTGGCCGCTACGCAGGAAGTAGGCGCGATCAAGGCGCTGCAGGCCGCCGGCGCCAAGACCATCGTCGTTTTCAATATTCCTGACATCGGCAAAACACCGGCCGCCATGTCGCAGGGCGCAGAAGCTGCCTCCGGCGCCAGCACCCTGGCCCTGGCCTATAACGGCGTGCTCAACGGCGGCATCGCCCAGCTGGGCAAGGGCATCGTGCCGATCAACACCTATTCCCTATTGAACGAAATCATTGCCGAGCCCGGCAAGTATGGCTTCACCAACGTCACCACCCCGGCCTGCACCACGCCCAGTTCCATCCAGTGCTCTCCCGCCACCCTGGTGGCGCCCGATGCCGGTTCGAACTACCTGTTCGCCGATGGCATCCACCCGACCGGCGCCGCCCATGCCCTGCTGGGCCAGTACGCGGTGTCGATCCTGAGCGCACCGGAGAAGATCTCCCTGCTGGGCGAGGCCCCGATGGCCACGCATGCAGCGCACGTACACGCGCTGACCAACCAGATGCTGGCCGACAACTTCGGCAGCGACAGCCGCCTGTTCGCCGTGGTCGACTACGGCAAGCAGAAGTACGAAGGCAACGGCAACTCGGTGAAGACCGACGCGGACAACGTGAACCTTACCGTGGGCGCCGACGCCAAGCTTGCCGAGCACTGGTCCGCGGGCGTCGCCCTGGGCCTGGGCCAGACCGATGCGGATTTCCGCGGCGGCCAGGGCGGTTACAAGATGCAGGATCTGGCAGGCTCCCTGTACGCCTTCTACCACCAGGGTGGCGGTTACTTCGGCGCCATCGGCAGCTTCGGCCAGCTCAGCTACAACGACATCGACCGAAAGTTCGCCCTTGGCACCGCTACCCGTACCGAGGAAGGCGACACCAGTGGCTCGCACCTGGATGCCGCGCTGACCGGCGGCTGGTGGTTCGGCTCGGAGTCGATCAAGACCGGCCCGTTCGTGAACTTCGAATGGCAGAACAACAAGGTCGACCCGTACAACGAAGACGGCAACGACTCTTCAGCGATGACATTCGGCCGCCAGGAGCGCAAGGCACTGATCTCCACCGTGGGTTGGCGCCTGCAGGGCAACTGGACGGCGCACGAACTGGCGCTGCACCCCTACGCCGAAGTGTCCTTCAACCGCGACAGCAAGGCCGACCCCCGCGACATCGAAGCAGGCCTGGTATCGATGAACGGTACCTTCGTGCTGCAGGGCTTCAGCCCCGACAAGACCTGGGGCACGGCCGACCTCGGCCTGATGGCCCAGCTCTCCGACAGCGTGGTCAGCTGGATCGGTTACAGCGGCCGCTTCAGCGACGACTCGCAGAAGTACAGCAGCGTGAACCTGGGGATGAAGATCGGGTTCTGATCTCTTTCCAACAGGCAAAGAAAAACGCCGGCTTCCGCCGGCGTTTTTTTGTCCAGAACAAAACGAGGCTTACTTGCCGCCCTTGCCCTTGGCAAGGATCGACTCACCCTGCTTCTTGAGGTTGGCCGCTTCATCGTCGCCGAGGGGAGAAGTTTTGCCACCCGCATCGTTGGTCTTGAACACCAGCTCTCCAGCGTCGTTCCAAGCGGCACGCTCGGTGGAGGTGGCCTTGCCGTCCTTGCTGGGCTTCTTCTGCTGCTCGGCCACCCAAACCTTACCGTTCTTGTAGGCGTAATCGGTGCTGGTGAAGCCCTTGTCGCCGTAGTCGACGAGCTCACGGATGAAGACGACGTCCGTGCCGCTGCGGAACACCTGCCAGCCGCGCGATACGCCTTCCTGCAACTGCGTGCCGTTGGTGACCTTCAGGCCGCCGATGCGCTTTTGCAGATCCTTGAAGCCAGCCATTTCCTTCTCGCCCGGCGTGGCTTTGGCCTGCAGCGCGATGTCGGCGGTGGCGGGCTTGCCCTTGGTCAGCACGGGCGCCTGCAGCGGCATGTCGAAGGTGCGGTCGCCGTCGACCATGGAGGCCTGCACCACGTAGATGTCGTTCGCGTTGACTGCAGCAGCATCGAAGTCGAGCTTGTACTGCTGCGGCAGGGTCACCGGCTGGAAGCTCTTGGTGGCGACCGGCGAGGAACCCTGGCGGGAAACGTCGACGAGCTTCACGTCGAGCTTGGCGTTTGGCGACACCTGGATCGACGGATCACGCAGGCTCACCGTCCCGGAAACCGAAGTCGGTGCCGGTGGAGCGGCGTTCTGCTGGGCATTGTCGGAAGAAGAATTACAACCGGCCAGTGCCAGCGAAGCCGCCGAAAGCAACGGCAGAATGATCCTGCGCATGGAAATACCTCATTGGAAAACGACAAAAGAGCGCGATGGGCATACAGGGCGCGTGAACGTCCGTGAATGCTTACCGGGGGAAGATCCAAATATAAACGGGAAACGCCACGTTCGCAAAGTCAAGGACATGCGTCCCGAGAAGTGTCAACCGACCGTCTTGCGAGATTACCTTGGCAGGCGACAATTATTACATATATACAATGGCTTATATCGTATTTTCATTAGGAGGCGTTCTCGGACCAGCCTCCAAAAAAAACGCCGGGCGCGAGGCCCGGCGTCTTCCGTTTTTTCCGACTCGATGGATCAGAAGTCGTAGGTGATACCGAACTGGACGTAACGCGGGGTTTCGAAGTCCGGCGTGCCGGTGCCGCCGGGCAGGTTGTAAGTCGGCTCTGGCTCGGCAATCGTACCGAATGCCGGATCGTAGTAGTTCGGCTTACGCTCGTTGAGCAGGTTGTAAACCAGCACGTTGAAAGCAAGCTTCTTGTCCGCGAAGTCCGGGCGATACTCAGCGTTCAGCGAGAAGATATGCTGCCAAGGCGTACGGCCTGCACTACCGGCCGGCGACGGCACGCCGCCGCAGAAGTGGTAGTAGTTGCCGGGGTACGCGGGAGACGACTCAAGCGGACCGTAGAAGCCCTGACAGCTCTTCGGCGCACCCGAACTCAGGCTCACGTTTGCCGACACAAGAATTTCCGGAGTTACCTGGTAGCCGCCATAGATCTTGAACACATGCTTGCGGTCGTTCGGCAACAAACCGTTGGAGTAATCCATCAGTTCAGGATAATCCCAGTCCTGTGTCGCGGCGATATCAGCCTGGCCGATATCCGACTTCACCTGGCCTTCCGTGTTGCCATAGCTCTTCGAATAGGTGTAGTCGATACGACCGAACCACGTGCCATCGAACGGATGCTCGAGGTACATGTTCAAGCCGTAATAGTTGCGCTTGACGTGGGGGAACCCGAGGTCGTGGTTATTGATGTGCAGGTCCTGGAATCCGCCGTTGCCGTCGGCCACGGTGAAGTCGACCGCGCGACCTGGATTGAAGAAGTAACAGCCACGGAGGTTGTCCGTCGGCAGCCCCTGCTCCTCGGCACGCTCCTCGAACAGCTGGATATTGCAGGTGTCATCGATCGCATTCTTCAGCGAGCGATAGGTAGCCTTGGCACCATAATTCCACTGGTCGTTAAGGGCCTTGTCGAAGCCAAGGATGTATTCATCCTGATACTGGGCCTTGAGTGACTTGGAAGTCACGGTCTTCGGATCTGGCGCCTGGCCGTACTCATTGTTCGCCGAAATCGGCGCGCCAGGACCCTTCTCTGTCTGGATTGGAGTCAGGCCGGTCGGATAACCGTTGGTCGGGTCGATGCCGGTATAGGTGTAGTACTGCTCCGTGTACGTCGAGCCCGAAGCGCCGCGCAGCGCCACCGAGGTCGGCAGGGCAAGATAGTAGCGCCCCGCATTGGCGTACACCTTGAAGGTGGAGTCGCCATTGACGTCCCAGCTAGCGCCGAGGCGCGGGGCCCACTGGCGGTTGTGCTGGCGGATGTACGGCTGGTTGTCGCTGTTGTAGTTGGTGAACTGGTCGTTGCGAATGCCCAGTTTCAGCAACCAGCGGTCACTGACCTGCCAGGTGTCTTCCAGATACTGCGCGCGCTGGTCAACGCGGACGCTAGCGGCCGACTCCTGGATGTACTTGGTAACGTAGTAACCATTGCCACCCGGGGGACCTACGCGACCAGCGAGAATGTCCGTATCGGGCGCATGCGTGTAGTAGCGATACATGAAGCCGGCGTTACCAGCCATGGTGGCGCCGTCATCCAGATCCTGCGTACGCTGGTTATCGATACCGGCAGCAATGCTGTGATCACCAAGCTTGTACGTCAAGTCGATGCGATAGTTGGCGCCGCGAGTCTGGTGCTTGGGATCGTTGGCCTGGATTACCGTCTGCGCATTGCGAATGCCGCCTGGACGACCGCCATTGAGGGCCGGGTCCTGGTTGACAGGAGACGAGATGTAGATCAGGTCAGGGTTATAGCTGTCGCCCAGCTGCTCGTAGTAGTCCGTCACCTGCTTGCCGAACTGCGCGGTCAGCGTCAGATCGTCGGTCAGGTAGCCGGTGTACTTGGCGATCCACATGTTGGCGGCATTCTTGAAATGCGTCGCCTGGTTGGTGAAGTCACCCTTCGAGAGCGTGTCGTAATCGTAAACGTAGGTATTGCCGTTGAACTCTTCCTTGGTACCGGCGCCGGTCAATTCCAGGATATTGCTGTCGTTGATATTCCAGTCAAGCTTGGCGTAGTACTTCGGATCGGAGTAACGACGCTCCGTCACGCTGGAAGGCGAACTGTTGACGGCAACGTTCTGGTCGTGCGTACGCTCAGCTTCCACGGAACCGAAGAAGAACAGCTTATCCTTGATAAGCGGGCCGCCGGCATAGGCGCTCTCGACCGCGGTCCAACCCTTGTTGTCCTCGCGGTACTGATAAAGGCTGCCATCGGACGGCTGGTACACATTCTTCGGATCACCGCGCAGCGACTTGGGCGTGTAGAGCAACTGGCCGCCGAAGTGCCATTCGTTTGTGCCGCGCTTACCCACCTGGCTGATCACGCCACCGTCCGAACGGCCGTAGGCAGCGCTGTAACCACCGGTAAGGATTTCCTGCTGGTCGATCGAGCCGTACGGGAGCGTGATGCCGCCCATGCCGTTGAGCGGGTCGGTTACGTTCATACCATTGATGTAGTACGCGTTCTCGACGACGGACGAGCCGGCGAACGAAACCAGTCGGCCGCCAGTCGGGCTGGCGAAGTTACCGCCACCATTACTGCCGGAGACCACACCAGGCGCCAGAAGGGCAATCGCCTCGGCGGAGCGACCCAAGGGAAGCTGCTGCAGCTGCTTGGAAGTGATCACCGTGCGCGAATCCACTGCGCTGACGTCGATTGCCGGAAGCGAAGCGGCGGAAACCGTCACGCCCTCGAGGGTCTGCGCACCCGACGGCGAGTTACCCGCGGCAAAGGAAACTTCGGTACCGGCACCGATGCGGATGGCGACATCCTTGCGGCTGTCGACCACCGCACCGTCGCGCACCAGGTTCACGGTGTACGTGCCGGTGGGCAGCGTGCCGAAGGTGTAGCGGCCGGACGCGTCGACTGTCGTCTGGCGGTTGATGCCGTTGCCACTGATGGTGACGGTCTCACCCGTAGCTGCCGGCGCCTGGCCGAAGATGCTACCGGTGGTGGACTGCGCGAACGCTACGCCGCCGGCGAGCGTGGAGCTCAGGGCGACGGCAAGCACCGTGCGCTTGAACGCACGGCTGCGGAACATTGAATTAGAACGCATGGAAAAGCACTCCCCAGACCAAGAATAAAAGACCCTGCTGCGCACAGGTCGAAATCACAGCGTACGGGCCGGCGCAGCCGGCCTTGGAGCTGGGTCTGGTGTGGTCCGGGACGAGTGATTGGCTAACGGGTTCCCGCCCGTTTGCCACTTGGGGTATCGACTATCGCAGGTGTTCCCGCACCCACGGATCGTTTTCCCCTGTCCCGGGCCGCCTTGGCCCCGAAACTCCCTTTTTCTCCTGCATCGGACCGGCGCAAAGCGCCGCATGAAATTCCGATTGACAGGAAACCGAAAGGAATCCTCCGCGACGGAAACTAAGCCAATAAATACGCGAAGTCAACGTTTTCTTAGCAAACCGTGGAGGCGTACTGGTCGTCAAGTGCCATCGCAAGCTCTTGATCTGGATAAATAATATTTTAAGAAGGGGTACTTCGCCCCGTCTTGGGCAAAAAAAGGCCGCCGGTGGGATACCGGCGGCCAAGTCTAGGGAGTTAACGACAGGCTTTTGGCCCGGCTGGATCTTATTGTTGTGGTGCCTTACAGCGAGAAGTCGTACTGCGCGGAGATGCGGAACGTGCGCGGATCGGAGAACGAGATCGTGCGGCCATAGGCTGGCGAGATGCCCGGCGTGGTCTGCTCGACCGTATTGCCACCGTGGTATTGCACCACCTGGTTCTGCACGACCTGCTTGTTGAGCACATTGAACACGTCCAGGCGGAAGCGCAGACCGGTGACCCAGCGCGGCGAGTAGGCCGCGGTCAGGTCAAGCTTGTATTCCCATGGCAGGCTGCCGAACGTGCCGCGCGGGTGCACCTTCGTGCTATCCACACAGAAGAAATAGCTGTCCAAGTAGCTCACCGGATCCGCTTGATCAGGACCGATATAGCTCAGGCACTGTTTGGGACGACCCGAACGGACCAGCACGTTGGCACCGAACATCCATTCATCCGAGGCCTGCCAATAGCCGAAGGCCTTGAACTGGTGCTTGCGGTTGTTGGGCAGAAGGCCGTTGGAGCCGACCATCAGTGATACGTCATCCCAGGCCTGGCTTTGCGATACGTCGGCCTGGCCAAGGTCCGAAAGCAGCTGGCCTTCGGTGTTGCCGTAGTTCTTCGAGAAGGTGTAGTCCAGGCGGTAGAAGAACTTGCCGTCGAATTGATGCTCAAGCCACAGGTCCAGCGCGGCGTATTTACGCTTGAGCGGGAAGTGCGTCAGGTCTTCGCTGCTGAAGTGTTCGGTGGTGTAGGTACCGTCACCGTTGTCGACCAGGAAGTCATTGGCCCGGCCCGGGTTGAACAGATAGCACGAGCCACCCAGGACGGCAGCGCAGGTGTCGTCCACGGCGCTACGCAGCTTGCGGTAGGTACCGCGCGCACCGAACACGAGGTGGTCGTTGAGGGCCTTCTCCATGCCCAGCACATATTCATCCTGGAAGTGTGCCTTGATGCCCTTGGCAGCAACCGTCTTCGGGTCCGGGGCATCGCCGTATTCGCAGTTGGCCGAGAGATACGGGTAATGATCGACGCCCTTGCACACCTGGTGGTTGCCCGGATTGGCAAGTGACACCAGGTTCTGCGGCACGCCATTGGCATCGATGCCGCTGAAACTGTAGTACGTGGAGTAGATCGACGATCCCGCGGCGCCACGCAAAGCCACGTTGTTGGGCATGGCCAGGTGGTAGCGACCGGCGTTGGCGAACACCTTGAAGGTGGAATCGCCAAACACGTCCCAGGTGGCGCCCAGGCGTGGGGCCAGCTGATGGCGCTGCTTCACATACACGTCGCCGTCAGCATTGAAGTTCTTGAACTGCTCATTACGCAGGCCGAGAGACAACAGCCACTGGTCGGTCACCTGCCAGCGATCTTCCAGGTACACCGCTTCCTGATCCACGCGGAACGAACCGCCCGTGGTGTTGAATACCTGCTGCACGTATTCGTTGCTGCCTATGGGCAGGAAGAACGGGCTGTTGGCAGGACGTGAGGCCGGATCGGACGTTTCCGCGTAAGCCCAGCGATAGCCCACGCCACCGACCTGGGTACCGTTCTGGGCTTCCAGCGTCTGCTGGTCGTAGCCCAGGCGCAGATCGTGGCCTCCGATGCGGTACTCAAAGTCGACGCGGTAACCATGGGACTTGTTTATCGCACCCGGATCCTGGATAGACGACTGCAGGTTGTTGAAGTCGGACACCTTGCACGGTGCTGGCTGGCCGGGGAGGCAAGTCATCGCATAGGGCCCACTCGCCGTCGTGCCTGTGCGGCCGTCACTTACAAATGGATACGCCGTGCTGTAGCCGAGCGTCGGCACCAGGTAGTTCACACTGTCCTGCTTGCCGTACAGCGCGGTGACGGTAAAGTCGTCGGTGACATAGCCGGTATACTTGCCGATGTAAGTCTCGCCACCGATCTTCTGATACGTGCCGCTCTTGGCCACATCACCCTGCTGAAGGGTGTCGTAGTCGAACGGATAGTTGGTGAATTCCCGCGTTTCCTTGTCGCCGATGCCGGTCAGTTCAACGATGTTGTTGTCGTTGATGTTCCAGTCGATCTTGCCCAACCAGCGTGGGTCCTTGATCACCTGTTGCTGGTAGCGCGTGTTCGGACCGACCAGCACGCTGCCGTTGTTCACGCCTTCCTGGCGGGTGGTTTCCACGTTGCCGTAGAAGAACAGACGATCCTTGATCAGCGGACCACCGATGGCGATCATCTCTGAACCGATGTAGCGCTTGTTTACATTGCGGTCGGTGAACAGAACGCCGCCCTGGGCACTGCCATTGTTCGGGTAGTAGATGTTCTTCGGGTTCGCCTGCAGCGACTTCGGGTCCCAATAGGCGGCGATGCTGCCCTTCCACTCGTTGGTGCCGCGTTTGGTGATGATATTGATCACGCCACCGGTAGAACGGCCGAACTCAGCGCCGTAGCCGCCAGTCAGTACCTGCTCCTGGTCGATCGCGTCGAACGGCAGCGAGGTTGAACCGATGTTGTTCAGCGTGTTCGTTACGGCGTAACCGTTGATGAAGGTCGCGTTCTCGGAAGCTGCCGAACCACCGATGCTCAGTGCCTGTGGGCCATAGCGCGAGTCGCCGGCGACGACACCCGGCGCCAGCAGGGCGGCGGCGGTGATGTTGCGGGCCACGGGCACGCGGGCCAACTGGGTGGCAGTCAGCACGGTGCGCGCATCGGCCACCGATACGTCGATGGTCGGAAGCGCGGAAGCGACCACGGACACGCCTTCCAGGGTCTGTGCCTTGGTGGCGGTACCTTCTCCGGTAAAGGAGACTTCCGAGCCGCCGCCGACGTTAATAGCCACGTTGTCACGCGTGGATACCGTCTTGCCAGCGCTCTTCAGGCTGACCCGGTAGGTGCCCACGGGCAGCGATGAAATACGGTAGCGGCCGCTCGAATCAACGGCAACCTCACGCGAAAAGCCGGTATCGGTGTTCTCGATCAGGATGGTGCTGCTGGAATCGGCCGGCGCGTTGCCGAACATGGCGCCGGAAGCATTGGACTGCGCCAGGACCGCGCTGGTGCCGGCAAGGCCGGAAACCAGGGCGACAGCCAGCACCGTACGGCGCAGGCAAAGCCTGCGCTGCGAATTAGCATTCATTGAGTATTTCTCCCCAAGACCCAGAAGACTGGGCAAGCAAATCAGATTGTTGCGTCGACCAATGGAGCCGGCGCATCCCCGTTTACCAATTAATGACCAACAAGCAAGGCAACCGCTCCCCGGCTACCCGCCCCCTTACTTGCGAAAAATTTGCGAACCGATAGATGTCGCGTTAGCAAATAATTGCGGCGTATCTATAGCCCATTCATTAAGCCGTCTCAACGAGATTTATGAGGTTTCCCTAGGAATAATTCCTAGGAAAGCCAATTCAGGCAGCCAATACGGCAGGAAACAGCTTGTTTCTTAACGTAAATTAATGCGCATGAAATCGCATGAAACTTTTCTTAAGTAGGGCCTGTCGCAGAATCTTTCGGCAAATCGGCGATAAAAAAAAGCCGCCGGTGGGAAGCCGGCGGCCAGGTCTGGGGAGTCACGGGCCCTTGGACCCGACTGCATCTTTTTTTTGTGGGTTACAGCGAGAAGTCGTACTTCACGGCGAAACGGAAGTAACGCGGATCGCTATAGGAGAGCGCTCGACCGTAGGTGTTGAGGGGGCTGCCAGCGGCCGTCGTGGACGTCTCCACACGGTTCTGCATGCGCTGCTGGTTGAACACATTGATCACATCCGCCGAGAACGCCAGCTGGTGGTTGGCGAACGCCGGACGGTACTCGGTCGACAGGCCCAGGTTGTACGTCCAGGGCAGGCGGCCAGCGGTACCGCGCGGCACGAACTGGCCATTGCAGTAGAAGAACGCCGCACCATAGCCATACGGATCTTCCGGGTATTGGCCAAGGCAGTTCTTCGGACGGCCGGACGCCGCGACGAAGGTCGCACCGAACAGCCATTCCGGAGTGAGCTGGTAGTAGCCGTACGCTTTAAGCGTGTGGCGACGGTCGTTGGGCAGGTAGCCGCTGGCCGCGTTCATCAGTTCCGGGAAGTCCCAGGCCTGCGTAACCGATGGATCCTGCTGGCCGATGTCCGAAAGCAGCAGGCCTTCGGAGTTGCCGTAGCTCTTTGACCATACGTACTCGACCTTGCCATAGAGCTTGTCGGCGAACTGGTGTTCGGCGTAGAGGCTCACTGCCAGGTACTTGCGCTTGAGGTGCGGAAAGCCGAGATCCGCGCCGCTGAGCTTCCACTGCTGGATGTCGCCATTGCCCGTGGTATCGACATTGAACGTACCGCCAGAACCTGGATTGAACAACAGGCAGGGCGAACCGTTGGACAGGTAATCGGTAAACGCCGGGTTGGTGAACTCGATGTTGTTGGCGGCGGCGTAGTTCAGGAACGGACGGGCATCGCAGAAGTCGTCGATGATGCTCTTGAGCTTTCGGTAGGTGGCCTTGGCGCCCACGGTCCACTCGGTGCCCAGCTGCCTGTCGAAGCCGACGATGAACTCATCCTGGTAGTAAGCCGACAGACCCTTCTTCGACAGTGTCACCGGGTTCGGTGAGGAACCATTGGCACCGTTTGCGAAGGATACGCCGCTGATGGCCGTCGGGTTGGCCGGCGCACCCGTGGTGGGATCGACCGACGTGTAGTAGAACCACTGGCGCTCGAAGCGGCTGGGACCGGCGCCTCGGATGGCCACGTTGGACGGCACGGCCAGGTGATAACGGCCGGCGTTGGCATAGATCTTCAGCGTGGAGTCGCCGTAGACATCCCAGGTGACACCCAGGCGAGGCGCCAGCTGGTGGCGCTGCTTCACATAGACGTCGCCATCGGTGTTGAAGTTCTTGAACTGCTCGTTTCGCAGGCCGATGTACGCCAGCCAGCGGTCGGTCACCTGCCAATGGTCTTCGATGAACTGTGCTTCCTGCTCCACCTTGGTGTTGCCCGAAGCGCTGAAGATCACGCGCTGGGCGATTTCAGTAGCACCGGGCGGTACGACCAGGTCCGGATAGCCTTCGATGATGCCGTCGTCGGGAGCGTCGGTATACACCCAGGTAGCGCCACCCTGGCTGGCAAGACCGGCGAACGATTCCAGTGTCTGGTTATCGATACCTGCGCGCAGGTCATGGGAGCCAAGGCGGTATTCGACATCGAAGCGCAGCGCCTTGGTCTTGTCATTGGCACCGGGCACGATCAGGTTGCCCTGCACGGGAGCACAGCTGACACGCGGCGAGCCGAAGGTACGGTTGTCGGTAATGTTCGGGCAAATACCGCCGCTCAGTCCCAGCGGGACGTCAAGATGTGGTGCCTTGCTCTTGCCGTACAGCGCACTGACGGTGAGATCATCAGTCACGTAGCCGGTGTACTTGCCCACCCACATGGTGCCGCCCGGAGAGGAATTGGCGGTACCGGTGTTCTTGCGGTGCTCCGAGCCGATGTAGCGGCCCCTGGATCCGTCGGCGTAGCTATAACCGTATATCTGGCTGTCGATGATGTTGTCATCGCCGGCGCCGGTCAGCTCAAGGATGTTGCTATCGGTGATGTTCCAGTCGATCTTGCCCAACCAGCGCGTGACCTTGGTGGTGTCGTTGCTCTGCGTGCGCGCCAGCACGCTATTGACGCCCTTCTGTCCTTCGTCGCGCGTGTATTCACCGGCCGCGTAAATGAACAGCTTGTCCTTGATCAGCGGGCCGCCGATGGATGCGTTGTACAGCACCTGCGAGGTCCTGTTCTCGTTGCGGTACTGGTAGATGGTGCCGTCCGTATTGGGGAAATTACCCGTCTTGGGGTAATAGATCGACCGCGGGGAAGCCTTGAGCTTGCGCGGCACCACTTGCGCCTCGACCGAGCCCTTCCAGGTATTGCTGCCGCGCTTGGTGATGATGTTGACCACGCCGCCGGTGGAGCGGCCGTACTCGGCGCCATAGCCGCCGGTGAACACCTGCTCCTGGTCGATCGAGTCGAACGGCAGGCTGGAGAAGCCCAGGCCGGTCAACGGATTGGTGACCGGGAAACCGTTGACGTAGTACTGATTCTCGGCCGCGGAGGCGCCGCCGAGCGAGATGGCGTTGCCGTAGCGGCTATCGGCGCTGACCGAACCCGGCGCCAGCAGGGCTGCCGCGTTGACGTTCTGGCCGATGGGCAGCTTCTGCAGTTGCTGGGAGGTAAGCACCGTGCGGGAATCGACGTTCGAGACGTCGATCGAGGGCAGCGCCGTGCCGATCACCTGCACGCCTTCCAGGTTCTGTGCGTTGGCGGCGCTGGAACCGCCGGCGAACGAGACGTCAGTACCCTGGCCGACTGTCACCTGCACGCTGCTGCGGCTATCGACGGTGGCGCCATTGCGTACCAGGCTTACCTTGTAAACGCCAATGGGCAGTGACGAGGCGCGGTAACGGCCGTCGGCGCCCACTTCGATGTCACGGGTAAGGCCCGTGTCGGTGTTTTCCAGATGGATCGTGCCGCCCTCGGCACGACCGAAGATCACGCCCGAGGCATTGGACTGCGCGTAAATGTCGGCCGAGCCGGCAAAACCGGCGACAAGACCGAGAGCTAGCGCGGTACGCCTAAGGGCGGTACCGCGTCGCTTGAGAACGAGATTCATGGTTGTCTCCCCAAAATTCCGGCGCGGCGGCCGGCAAGTACGTCAAGGTGTGGTCGCGTGACCAAGGGCTCCGTGGATTTCGACGTCCCGACCCCGTCGCTCCCCGGCGAGGTCTCGCAAGCCCCGCCAGCGCAGGAACTTACGATTCCCATATAGCCCAGAAGTAACGCCGACACAACGAAAACGTAAGAAATTACCCCTAGGAATTTTTCCTATGCCGGGATAAAAAAAGCCGCCGGTGGGAAGCCGGCGGCAAGAGTCTGGGGAGTTCGCGGGCCTTTGCAGGCCCGCACCTCATATTGTTGTTTTGGTTACAGCGAGAAATCCCAACGGGCGCCCAGGCGCAGGTAACGCGGCGTCTGGAAGCTCAGCGGACGTTGGTAATCCGGATCGGCCACGCCGACGTCGGTATTGCCGTATTCCGACTGAGAGGTCACGCGCTGCTTGCCCGTGACGTTGAAGACGTCCGCGGTGAAGGCAAGCTGGTGGTTGGCGAACGCCGGGGTCCACTGCGCGCTCAGGTCGAGCTGGTAGGTGTACGGCAGGCGACCCTTCGAGCCACGCGGCGCGATCTTCCCGTCGCAGTAGAAATACGACTCGCCGTACTGGATCGGATCGTTGGGCGACGCGCCGATGCAGTTCTTCGGACGACCTGAAAGAATCGCAAGGTTCGCGCCGAACAACCACTGCTCGTTCATCTGGAACCAGCCGTAACCCTTCAGCTGGTGCGTACGGTCGTTTGGCAGCGGACCGTTTGAACCGATCATCAGTTCCGGTGCATCCCAGTCCTGCGTGACCGAGGGGTCGCGCTGGCCGATGTCCGACTTCAGCAGGCCTTCGGAGTTGCCATAGCTACGCGAGAACACGTATTCCAGCTTGCCGTACCAACGGTCGGTGAACTGGTGCTCCATGTACATGTCCAGCGCGTAGTACTTGCGCTTGAGGTCCGGGAAGCCCACGCCTTCGGGCGTGACGAAGTCGTCCTTGGTGAGCTTGAACTCCTGGAAGTTGCCGCCACCGGTGTCGACCAGGAAGGTATTGTTCTTGCCCGGGTTGAACAGGTAGCAACCGGATATCGTTGCGTTGGAGATGTCGATGTTGTTGCGCGCGGCGTACTTCTCGAACGGACGGGCATCGCACATGTCGTCGATGATGTTACGCAGCTTGCGGTAGATCACCTTGGCGCCGAACGTGTAGTTGTTGCCCAGCTGCTTGTCGAAGCCCAGGATGTATTCATCCTGGTAGTAGGCGCCCAGGCCCTTGGCGGCGACCGTGCGCGGATCCGGGGAAACGTTGTTGGCGCCATTGAGGAAGTAGGTGCCGCCGTTGGGCGTGAAGCCCTGCGGCGAACCATCGGCGTTGATGCCGGTGAAGGTGCCGTACTGGCTGCTGTACAGCTGGGCCGAGGCGCCACGAATGGCGACATTGGCGGGCACCGCCAGGTGGTAACGACCGGCGTTGGCGTAGACCTTCAGCGACGAATCGCCGAACACATCCCAGCTCACGCCCAGGCGCGGGGCCAGCTGGTGGCGCTGCTTCACGTACACGTCACCGTTGCCGTTGAAGTTCTTGAACTGCTCATTACGCAGGCCAAGAATCGCAAGCCAGCGGTCGGTGATCTGCCAGCGGTCTTCGATGAACTGTGCTTCCTGCTCCACCTTCACCTTCGCTGCCGCCGAGAACACGCGATAGTCGACGTAGTTGAGGGTGCCGGGTGCGAAGGCGACATCAGGACGGCTCGGGATCAACCCAGTGGCGGGTGCGACGGTGTAGATGAAGCGCTGGTTGTTCTCATAGGACGTACCGGAGAACGACTTCAGCGTCTGGTTGTCCACGCCCACGCGCACATCGTGATCGCCCAGGTGGTATTCGACGTCAAGGCGCCAGCCCTTGGTCTTGTCGTTGGCGCCTGGCGACAGCAGGCTGCCCAGCAAGTAGCACGCCGGCGGACGCAGGACATCGCCGGCGGCATTGGTGTACGTGCCGCTGACCAACGGGCAGGTGGCACCCGACGCGCTGGTCGGGTTCTGCACGTGTTCGGACTTGCTTTCGCCGTACAGCGCGTTGATGGTCAGGTTGTCGGTGATGTAACCGGTGTACTTGCCGATGTAGAAGTTGCCGCCAGGGGTTGCGCCGGCGCCGCCGTCATAATTCTTCAGGTCGTACGAACCGAGGAAGTTACCCTTCTTCAGCGTGTCGTAGTCGTAGGCATAGACCTGATCGTGTTCCTCGGTCTTGTCGCCGAAGCCGGTGAATTCAAGAATATGACTGTCGGTGATGTTCCAGTCGATCTTGCCCAACCAGCGGGTGGCCTTGCTGTCGTAGTTCTGATCTGTGCCGGCCGCGATGCTGTTGGTGGTCCGGCCAATCTGGCGGGTGAAGTCACCCGTGGCATAGAAGAACAGGCGATCCTTGATCAGCGGGCCGCTCACGTAGGCCGAGTACTGCTGGGTATCACTGTTGTTCTTGCCGCGGTACTGATAGAGCGAGCCGTCGCTGGGCAGGTACACCGAGCGCGGATTCTGGCGGGCGAAGCCGGGAGTCCACAACACCTGCGCGCCAGCCTTCCACGTATTGGTACCGCGCTTGGTGATGATGTTGACCACGCCACCGGTGGAACGACCGTACTCGGCGCCATAGCCGCCGATGTACACCTGCTGCTGGTCGATCGCATCGAACGGCAGCTGGCTGAGGCCAATACCCGTCAGCGAGTTGGTCACAGCGTAGCCGTTGATGTAGTACTGGTTCTCAGCCGCCGACGCGCCGCCGAACGAAGCCACGTTGCCGTAGCGCGAGTCACCGGCAACGGTGCCGGGCGCCAGCAGGGCGGCGGCGGTAATGTTGCGGGCTACCGGTACCTTCTGCAGCTGCTCGGCAGTGAGCACCGTGCGCGAGTCCACCGAGGACACGTCGATCGCCGGCAGTGCATTGGCAACCACGGCCACGCCTTCCAGGTTCTGTGCGTTCACGGAGGAAGCAAAGGACACGTCGGTACCGGTGTTGACCTGCACTTCGACGTTGTCGCGCGTATCGACGGTCTTGCCGTCGTGCTGCAGGGCCACGCGGTAGCGACCGATCGGCAGCGATGATGCGCGGTAGCGGCCGTCCGAACCCGGCGTCAGGTCACGCGAGAAACCGGTGTCGACGTTTTCCAGGTGGATCGTGGTGCCCGCTGCCGTGTCGGTGCGACCGAAGATCACGCCCGACGCGTTGGACTGCGCCAGGACGTCGGCGCCACCGGCCAGACCGGCGATCAACGCGACAGTCAAAGCCGTACGACGCAGGACAAGCCTGCGCTGTGAGTTGACCAAATTCATTGAAATCTCCCCAATGACCCCGAAGGGCCAAACAAGCCAAATGCGACTGCCCAAGGCGGGCGGGCCGCGACGTGCTCCGAGCCGCCACGCAACGGGTTTGTTTCCCCCACCCGGAACATGACGAAACGGAATATATTGCGCAGAGGTGTTAGCCGCCGCGATTTCCTGCGTAAATAAATAGCCCATTCGTCACGCAACCACAACGCAAATTCAACAAGTTCTTGCTAGGAATTTTTCCTAGGTCGAGGAACATTGAGCTCAACCACCTGATAAATAGAATGTTTCTTGTCATTGGATGATTGCTATTTCGCGCACCGGATACCGGCGAAATCCTGCGTTCCGGAGGAGAAATGAAAAAACTTTCATGGACCGCCGGAACTTGCGAAAGTATGGAGAAAGCCGGCAGGGCGTAACTTCACGGTGCGGGAGCGGGCTCTCGCGCATGGGAATTTCCTGGATGAACAATCTTTCATCCGGTTGATGACCGATCGCGGTCAACCTGCGCAGGGCGGTTCGCGTTCCCAGTCGCCAGGCGCCTCGCCCGCCCACGATCGATATCCCCTTGCCAATGGAAGTGGAAGACATGAACAGCAACGCCGGCGCCACGTTCGCCCAACGCGTCAAAACAGTCATCGGCATGGTCGGCAGCGTGAGCGAAATCGCCCGTCGCTGTGGCTTCTCAGAAGGAGTCGTGCGCAGCTGGCGCGACGGCCATACCGATCCGTCACGCGCTCGCTGCGTCACCATGGCGAAGACCCTGGGTATCAGCCTGGTGTGGCTGGTGGCCGGCGAAGGCTCGATGGAAATCGACGGCGCGGCGCGCGAAGGCGGCAGGCAAGCCACCCGCAGCGGCGAGACGTACGAGCGCGGCGGCCCTTCGCGCGTGCTGGCCGCGGACGGGACCACCGAGATCGGCGGCCTTGATGCCGATCGCCTGGCCAGCGCCGTGAAGCTATTGAAGTCGAACGTGGAACTTGCCGGCGGCAATTTCGAACTGCCGAAAAACGCCGACCTGCTCAGCGAGCTCTACGACATCCTAGGCCAGGCCAATGATCCGGTTTACACGGACATGATCGTCGCCTTCAACCATAAGGTCGGCGAGCGCATCCGCAGCAAAGTGGCGTGAGGTAAAACGCCCGGCCGGGCCTAGCCCAGCCGGGAAATATCCGCGATGCCGCCGAACAGCGCGCGAAGCTGGGCCAACAGGGCCAGCCGGTTGATACGCACCGCGGCGGAATCGGCGTTTACCAGCACTTCGTCGAAGAACCGGTCCACCGGTGCCTGCAATTGCGCCAGCCGCGCCAATGAGGCCTGGTAGTCGGCGGAAGCCTCGACATCGCGTCGCGCGGATTCCAGCGCCGCAGCCAGTTCCCGCTCTGCATCCGACTCGAAATGCGCCGCATCCACCGTGGTGGATACCGGACCGCTTTCGTCTTCCTGCTTGCGCAGGATGTTGGCTACGCGCTTGTTGGCGGCAGCCAGGCTCGCCGCTGCAGGCAGGCCTGCGAAAGCGCCCACCGCGCGCAGGCGCCGATCGAAATCCGGCAGGGTCGCAGGCCGTGCGGCCAGCGCCGCATCGAACCACTCGGTACCCAATCCCTGGTCGGCGTAATAACCACGCAGGCGGTCGAAGACGAAGCCCACCAGTTCTTCGCGCAGGGCTGCGCGACGCTTGCCGATGTCGAGCGCCGGGGTGGAACCATCCTTGTTCGGCTTGATGCCGGCGGCGAACGCCGCTTCGGGCACCAGCTCCAGTGCCTCGGTAAACGCCGCGGCCAGATCGATATCCAGGCCGCCCTCCACCAGGGTGCGGGCCAGGCCCAGTGCCGCGCGGCGAAGAGCGAAGGGATCCTTGTTGCCGCTGGGCTTCATGCCCACGGCGAAGATCCCGGCAAGTGTATCCAGGCGTTCGGCGACCGCCAGTACCTGGGCCACCTTGCCGTGGGCGATGGCATCGCCACCGAAGCGCGGCTGGTAGTACTGGTCCAGTGCCTCAGACACTTCGGCGGTCTCTCCCTGCCGCTGCGCGTAATAACGACCCATCACGCCCTGCAGTTCGGGGAATTCGCCCACCATCCGGGTCATCAGGTCGCACTTGGCAAGCGCCGCGGCGGCGGTGGCCATGCCGGCATCCACACCCACGCGATTGGCGATCACGCGCGCAAGTTCCGCCACGCGCACTGTCTTGTCCCATAGCGAGCCCAGCGCCTGCTGGTACACCACGGACTTCAGCACCTCGTGCTGCGCGGCCAGGGGAGATTTGAGGTCTTCTTCCCAAAAGAATTTCGCGTCGGCGAAGCGCGGACGGATCACCCGCTCGTAGCCCTTGCGTACTTCGGCAACATCCTTGCTCTCGATGTTGGCGACGCCGACGAAATGCTCGGTGAGCTTTCCTTCAGCATCGAACACCGGTACGAACTTCTGGTTGGTTTCCATGGTGGTCACCAGCGCCTCGGGCGGCACCTGGAGGAACTGCGTCTCGAACGTGCAGGCCACGCCCACCGGCCATTCGGCGAGGTTGGCGATTTCATTGAGCAGTTCGTCGGACAGTCGCGGCTCGCCACCGGCGGCCACGCGCGCCACTTCGCTGCGTACGCGGGCACGACGCTCGTGGCGGTCGACCAAAACGCGCGCATTGCGCAGGGCATCGACGTAGCTATCGGCGTCGGCGATGTGCACGTTACGCGGGTGCATGAAGCGATGTCCCCGCGATTGACGGCCGCTTTCAAGCCCAAGGATGGTGCCCGGTACCACGTCGGCGCCCAGCAGCATCACCAGCCAGTGCACCGGACGCACGAAACTGTCGTCACGGTCGCCCCACCGCATCGGACGGGGAATGGGCAGCGCCTTGAGCGCATCACGCACGAGGTCGGGAATGAGTTCCGCGGTGGGCTGGCCGGGCTTCACTGCACGGAATACAAACCACGCGCCCTTGTCGGTCTGGAGCTTCTCCAGTGCCGACACATCGACGCCGCATGACTGCGCGAAGCCCACCAGGGCTCTGGACGGATTGCCCTCGGCATCGATCGAGGCATTCACGGCCGGGCCGCGACGCTCCACCGATTGATCGGGTTGCGCCATGGCCACGCCAGGTAGGTACACCGCCAGGCGGCGCGGTGACGCCAGCGCCTTCGCCCCTTCGGTATCGAAGCTGACACCGAGCTTGCCAAGTCCCTCGCACACGCCGGCCAGGAAGGCCTCGGCCAGCTCATCCAGGGCCTTGGGCGGCAGTTCCTCAGTGCCCAGCTCAACCAGCAGCGATTTGTTCAACTCAGCCATGCGCGGCCTCCTTCTGGCGCAAGCCCGGGAAGCGGAGTTTTTCGCGCTGGGCAACGTAGGCTTCGGCGACGCCGCGGGAGAGCGTACGCACGCGCAGGATGTAGCGCTGGCGCTCGGTGACGCTGATCGCGCGCCGCGCATCGAGCAGGTTGAAGGCGTGGCTGGCCTTGCACACCTGTTCGTAGGCAGGCAACGGCAGGCCCACTTCGATCAGTTTGGCGGCTTCGCCTTCGCATACGTCGAACCAGTGGAAGAGCTCCGGGACGTTGGCGTACTGGAAGTTGTAGGTGCTCTGTTCCACCTCGTTCTGGTGGAAGACATCGCCGTAGGTCACCGCGCCATGGGGTGCACGCGTCCAGATGAGGTCGTACACGCTGTCCACGTTCTGCAGGTACATGGCCAGGCGCTCCAGGCCATAGGTGATCTCACCGGTGACGGGACGGCATTCCATGCCGCCGGCCTGCTGGAAATAAGTGAACTGGGTCACTTCCATACCATTGAGCCATACCTCCCAGCCCAGGCCCCAGGCACCGAGCGTGGGCGATTCCCAGTTGTCCTCGACAAAGCGCAGGTCGTGCACCAAGGGATCGATGCCCAGCGCCTTGAGGGAGCCTACGTAAAGCTCCAGGATGTCGTCGGGATTGGGTTTCAATACCACCTGGTACTGGTAGTAGTGCTGCAGGCGGTTGGGATTCTCGCCGTAGCGTCCGTCCGTCGGCCGGCGGCTTGGCTGCACGTAAGCGGCAGCCCAGGGCTCGGGGCCCAGCGCGCGCAGGAACGTCGCCGGATGGAAGGTGCCCGCGCCGACCTCGGTATCGAGTGGCTGCAGGAGCACGCAGCCCTGCTCCGCCCAATAGCGGTTCAGCGTCTGGATGATGTCCTGGAAGGTAAGCGCTTGCATGGTGTGGCGCGAGTCCGGCGGTAAAGCGGGCTAGTATAACGGCGCGACCCGCCGGCACGGCGGCGGGTAAATGTCCATTGGCGAGGTATACATGGCAGCCCATCCGCAATCGACCAGCCTGCTCGGCCGCCGTGGCCGCCTGGAACTGGACGAGGTGCTGGCGAACCTGGTGGCCGATGGCGCGGTCCTTGGCGAAGACGCCCAGCGTGTGCGGGTCGGTGCCCGCGGCGGCCGCAGCACGGTGGAACTGCACCCCGTGGTGGTGATTGCCAACGCCAAGCTGGCCAATCAGCGCGAGCCTGGCAGGCCGATAAGCGTGGAATGGCTGGTGGAATGGCTGGCCCGCAAGGCGGACCTCCCCTACCTGAAGATCGACCCGATGAAAGTGAACGTGGCGGCGGTGACCCAGGTGGTCTCCAGCGCCTACGCGCAGCGCCACCGCATCCTGCCGGTGGCGGTGTCCCCGGGCGAGGTCACCTTTGCCAGCGCGGAACCCTTCGACATTGCCTGGGCGGGCGACCTTGCCCACATGCTCCGGCGCGAGGTCAAGCGGGTGGTGTCCAGCCCCCTGGACATCAACCGGTACCTGGTCGAGTTCTACGGCGTGCAACGCTCCATCCAGCTGGCCCAGGATGCCAAGGCGGGCATCGACACCTCCAAGATCATCAATTACGAACAGCTGCTGGAACTGGGCAAGGCCGGTGAAGTCGGTGCCGACGACCGCCACGTGGTGCACATCGTCGACTGGCTGCTGCAATATGCCTTCGAACAGCGCGCATCGGATATCCACCTGGAACCGCGCCGCGATGCCGGCCAGATGCGCTTTCGCATCGATGGCGTGATGCAGAAGGTGTTCGAACTGCCGCCACCGGTGATGACGGCCGTGACCGCCCGCGTGAAGATCCTCTCGCGCATGGACGTGGCCGAGAAACGCCGGCCGCAGGACGGCCGCATCAAGACACGCTCCACCCTGGGCCGTGAAGTGGAACTGCGCATCTCCACCATGCCCACCGCCTTCGGCGAGAAGGTGGTGATGCGAATCTTCGATCCCGACATCGTGGTCAAGCAATTCGTGCAGCTGGGATTTTCTCCCAGCGAAGATACCGCCTGGCGCGCGATGGTGGAACGACCACACGGCATCGTGCTGGTAACCGGCCCCACCGGTTCGGGCAAAACGACAACGCTCTATTCCACACTCAAACACCTGGCGCGGCCGGAGATCAACGTCTGCACGGTGGAAGACCCCATCGAAATGGTGTCGCCGGAACTGAACCAGATGCAGGTGCAGCCGGCCATCGACCTGGATTTCGCTACCGGCGTGCGCACCCTGCTGCGCCAGGATCCGGACATCATCATGATCGGCGAAATCCGCGACCTTGAAACCGCGCAGATGGCGGTGCAGGCCTCGCTTACCGGCCATCTGGTGCTTTCGACGCTGCACACCAACGACACACCCAGCGCGATCACCCGCCTGCTGGACCTGGGCGTACCCCATTATCTGATCCAGTCCACGTTGGCGGGTGTCGTGGCCCAGCGCCTGGTGCGCACGCTGTGCCCGCACTGCAAGACCGAAGCCACACAGGATGCCGACGAATGGGCGGTGCTCACGCGCGGCTGGGACCTGCCGCTACCTGAGCGCGTATACGCCCCGGTGGGTTGCCTGGAATGCCGGCGCACCGGCTTCCTCGGTCGGACCGGCATCTACGAGATGCTGCCGATGTCGGCGAAGCTGCGCCGCCTGATCACCGCGCAACTGGACCTGGCGCGGCTTTCCCAGGCGGCCACCAGCGAAGGCCTGCGCCCACTGCGCATCTCGGCGGCCGAGCAAGTGGCGCGTGGGGTCACCACCGTGGCCGAAGTACTGGCCGTGCTGCCTCCTACCGACATCGAAGACGACGACCTGCCCGAGACCAACACCCCGGCATGAGCAAACCGCTACTGATCATCCGCACTGGCCGCGCGCCCGACCCCATCCGCGCGCGGCATGGTGATTTTCCCCTGTGGTTCCGCCTCGGCCTGCGCGTCGGCCACGACCGCCTGCATGTGGTGGACGTGGAGCGCGGCGACGAATTGCCGCCACCGGACCAGTGCTCCGGCGCAGTGATCACCGGCTCCGCATCCATGGTGACCGAGCGGCTTTCTTGGAGCGAACGCGCCGCCGGCTGGATCCGCAACGCCATGGACGTGGATCTTCCGATGTTCGGCGTCTGCTACGGCCACCAGCTGATGTCGCACGCGCTAGGCGGCCTGGTCGACTATCTTCCCGGTGGCCGGGAAATGGGCACGCACGCGGTGGAGCGGCTCGACGCTGGCCACCACGACCCGCTGGCATCGAAGCTGCCGGCGTCGTTCCGCGCGCACCTGACCCACGAGCAAAGCGTGCTGGAAGTTCCGCCGGGCACGATAGTGCTGGCGCGGTCGGCGCGCGACCCACACCAGTTGCTTCGCTACGGCGCGAACGCGGTCAGCACGCAGTTCCATCCGGAATTCAGCGCCGACATCATGCGCGCATACATCCGCCGCAAGTCCAGTGCGCTCACCGCTGAAGGCCAGCCTCCGGCACCGCTTTACGCCGGTGTGGCGCCGACGCCCGTCGCCAGGAATATCCTGCGCGCCTTCGTGCGGCACCATGTGGCCGGTGCGCAGCAGCACCTGCAACCAGCATGAACGAAGCCTAGTTACGCAGCCGGCGGGCGATCGCCGGCCGCGACAAGAAAGCGAAGACGATGCCGAAGAGGAAGCCGCCGATGTGGGTCCACCACACCGCGCCGCCGTAGCTGGCGCCGGCATAACTGAAGAGCAATTGCACCAACACCCAGATGCCGATCAGCACATAGGCCGGCACACGCACGAATTCCAGGTACACGCCAAGCGGCAACACCAACCCGAGATGGGTGCGGGGAAACAGCGCAAAGTAAGCGCCCACCACGGCAGACACCGAGCCACTGCAGCCGATAATCGGCGCGCGCGCGCCGGAGAGCGACAAGGCACCGACGAGATTGGCGATGACGCCGCCCACCAGGAACAAGGCCAGGAACCGCCATCCGCCGAGGGTGCGCTCAGCCGGCATGCCGAAGATCACCAGGAACAGCAGGTTTGACAGAAGGTGTAGCCACTGCACGTGGATGAAGAGCGCCGTGCCCAGCCGCAGAAGCGCAGGATCGGCCAGTTGCTGCCAGAACGGTACGTTTTCGTTGAAGATGTTCGCAGGCACCGTGCCCCACTGACGGATCAGCAGGTCACGCTGTGGGACATTTGCCAGGGCCAGACCGATGAAGCAGGCCACGCAGGCGACCACCAGCAGCAAGGTCGCCCAGCAGATGCGGGTTCGGCGGCGGGTGTCGACGCGGACGAACATCGGGTTCGGTCAGCGCACGTTGCGGGCGAGATGCGGACCGGCGGCATCGGCCGCCGCTACCGCGAACAGGGTTTCCGGACCAGCAATGCCGTCGTCGCTGATGCCGAACTGGCGCTGCACCTGGCGCAGTGCCTGCTGCTGGTTGTGATCGAACACCGCGTTGCTGCCGGTGGCTCCTCCGGCTTTGAGCCTTATGGCAAGCCACGCCGCGCCGGCGCCGCGGTCGCCAAGACGAGTATGCAGCGGCACGGCAGGATCAATGGTGTAGATCGCATAGAAGCGACCGCTCCAAACCTTCGCCAGCAAGGCTTGCGGGATATCCAGGTAATTACGGCCGGTGAACAGGCGCACGTCGGAATCGCCCGCGCCCACGAGCAGGACCTGCTGTTTGGCGGGGTCATTGAGCTCGAGCACGATGGGCCGATCGAATCGACGCAGCTGTTCCAGGCTGCCGCGTCCGGACAGGCAATTCAGACCGGTATATATCTGCGCGTTGCAACGGATGGCATCGGTCACCGAGGCGTCCTTCGAGGCCACCTGCCAGCGTGCCAGAAGTTCGCTCCACACCTGCACGTTCGCGGTGGCCATGGGCGGCAATGATGTGCGGAAGCGATCGATCACCTTTGTTTCGTCAACGGCTGGCGCCGTCACGATCGGTACCTGGCCGCCGGTGATTTCGTAGCGTGATACCAGCCACCAGCAGGCCAGGGCGATGATGGCGGCCGAGGCAAGCGTGGCGGTGCGTGGGTAGCGGCGCAGCCAGTCGGATATATGCCGCGGCACGACATCGTGCGCGGCGCGAACCGTGGTGCGTTCGCCGATGGTCGTTTCGTCGGTGGCCTCGCCGCGCTGCAAGGCGCGCGAGGCAATGCGGTCGATCAATCCCGGATTGCCACCGGCGTAGCTTCCAATCAGGCGAATGGCCAATCGCGTGAATGGCAGCCGATTGATACCGGCCAGGGCAAAGCGATGACGGAGATACGCTTCGCTCTCGGCGCTGGTGAGGGATGGGAAGCCAAGTGTTTCCACATCCACACCCGGCGGACGAGGAATCCGCGCCTGCAAGCGGGGACGGCCCACCAGGACGAACGACAGGCCCCGCGGCGCACCCATGGCGAGCAGGGCAGACAGTGTTTCGAGCCCTTGCGCATCGAGCGCATCGGCGTGGTCGACCACGATCGACGGCAGGGGAAGTTCACGCGGACGGCGTTCCCATGCGGATTGCCATTCCTCCAGGCCTTGCTCGGGTGCGCCGGTGATGGCACCCAGGCCCAGCATCACGGCACTGATCTTGATCAATTCCCGCCCGGTCACCCGGCCGCCGCCGGCATCGATCACCAGGAGCTGCCGGCCACCCTTGGCGGGCGCCTCGGATTCAATTCCCAAGCGGTAGGTTTTGCCAGCGCCCGCGGCACCAGTGATCACCAGCAGGGCGCCGGCCGGCCGCGCCACGCGCTCTCGTAGCAAGGCAACCAGCGCTTCGACACGCGCAGACACGAATGCCCCGGCCGGCGCAGGTGGCGTCCCGAAAACGAGTGTGTGCAGGGCTTCGTTGCCAACCGTCATACCAGCTACTTTACCGGGTCGCACCCACCAACGGCGACCGCCCAGGCAAAAAACCATTAGGGGTCAGAGTCATAGTGAATGGCACTATGACTCTGACCCCTAGTGAAATGTCGTTGGACAAAGAAAAACCCCGTCCTCTTTCGAGAACGGGGTTTTGGATAAAGCCCCTGGCGGTGACCTACTCTTGCATGGCTTGAGCCACACTACCATCGGCGCATGCGCGTTTCACTGCTGAGTTCGGGATGGGATC
>NZ_DASYDG010000022.1:0-21479 GCF_036499745.1 Pinirhizobacter sp. | reverse complement strand
TCAATGCCCCTGCACGCGCGACTTCCGGGGTGATTGCCTGCGCCATGGGACTGGCCCTGACGGCAGGTGCCGCCAACCCGGCCCGCGCCGAATCTTTCGATGTCGCGACATTCATCGTCAAACCGGCAGATGAGTCAGCTTCCCTGAAGCTGCGCACGCAAGGGCTCGCCGGTACAGCCGACAACACGCGTGACATTCGTTTCGTCCGGACGCTTGCCACCGGACACCTGTTGTTCGAAGGGACACGTACAGGCGATGCGAGCGAGTCGACCATGACGCAATCCTTGCAACGCCACCCCTGGGTAGCCGATGTGCAGGTCAACCGCCTGTTGACAGCTTCTACCCACGTCGATGCGGCTGATGCACCTTCGTGGAATCATGCCGATACCCCGGCAGGTGCCGGCCTTGCTTCTGCCTGGGCGCTATCGCGTGGCAAGGGCAGCGTGGTCGCGGTGGTTGACTCAGGCATCACGGCTCACCCGGATCTCGCCGACCGGGTCCTGCCCGGATACGACTTCATCACCTCGCCGCGTCGTGCAAGAGACGGTAACGGTCGCGATGCGGACGCGCGCGACGAAGGGCTCGAACAATGTGATGGCAGCGTGCCCAACTGGCACGGCACGCAGGTCGCCGGCCTTGTCGCCGCCAGTGGCAATAGCAGCGAGAACCCGATCGGCGCGGCGCCTGAAGCGCATATCCTACCCGTGCGTGTCCTGGGTGCCGATGGTGGTAATACAGTGGACATCGGCGAAGCGATCATCTGGGCAGCCGGCGGCCATGTGGAGGGCGTCCCTGATAACCCGACGCCTGCGCAGGTCATCAACCTGAGCCTGAGTGGCAACTGGCCCTGCGATACGTTCTCCGCTGAAGCCATCCGTATCGCCAGAGGATTGGGCGCGACCGTGGTGGCGGCGGCGGGTAACGGCTACCTCGATGCGTCCCATACCTCACCCGCCAGTTGTCCAGGCGTGCTGACGGTCGCGGCAACCACCCGGTTCGGAGCGCGCGCTCCGTACTCGAACTTTGGCCCGGTCGTGCGTCTTGCAGCCCCTGGAGGAAACACATCTCCCGTTCTTACCGACGGCATCTGGACGACGACCAATGCCGGGTGCAGTACGCCTGAAGACCCTACCTATACATGGTTCGACGGCACCTCCGCTGCTGCTGCTCATGTCTCGGGTACGGCGGCCTTGATGCGTGCCGTCAATCCAGGGCTTGAGCCGCGGGATGTTCGCGACATCATTATCGATACCACCAGTCCATTGCCTGCGGCGTGCCCGGAAGGATGTGGCAGCGGCTTGCTGGATGCCGCCTCGGCGGTGCGCTCGGCGATCCATTCAAAGGAAGGAATCGAATGAATTTTTCAAAGGTACGTTCGCTCGCTTCGCTTGGCGTGGCTATCACGGCTTCCTTCGCATCGTTGGCGTCCGCCGCTCAGGAAGGGCCCGATCCGCTGGCTGGTGAACAGTGGAACCTGCACGATGCGGTGGCGGGCGCCCGCGTCGGCGACGCCTGGAAGGTCACGCGAGGCGAAGGGTCCGTTATTGCCATCATCGGTAGTGGCATCACCTCGCACGAAGACCTCGATGCACATGTACTGCCAGGTTACGACTTCATCAGCGATCATTTCTTTTCCCGAGATGGAGACGGGCGTGATGATGACGCCCAAGACGAAGGCGACTGGCGCGAAGGCGGGAGTGAGTGCGGGCTTCCCGGGCCGCGGTCGTCCACCTGGGATGGCACCCATGTGGCTGGCATAGCGATGGCAGTGGGGGATAACGGTGCGGGTATCGCAGGCGTTGCCCCGCGGGCGAAACTGCTGCCTGTGCGGTCGATGTCGTATTGTGGAGGAACCCTTCAGGACGTCGTCGATGGCATCACCTGGGCGACCGGTGGACAGGTGCCAGGCGTGCCTGACAACCGGAACCCCGCCCGCATCGTGCAAATGCAGACCGGGGCATATGGACCGTGCCCGGTGCCAATGGCCGAGGCCATTGATGAGGCCCGCCGTCGTGGTGCCGTCATTATTACCGGCGCGGCGAATGATGCTGATGACGCTGCGCTGGCCAATCCTGCCAACTGCCCCGGCGTGATTGTCGTCGCGGCATCCGATCGTCGTGGTGGCCTGGCCAGGTATTCCAGTTATGGGCCGATCGTGTCGCTCTCGGCACCCGGCGGCAGCGGTGATGCCGATGCGCGAAATTACATCGTCACTACCTACGACGAAGGGCGGACGGTGCCGACAAGGGGCATTTACCAGGTCGTTTCAGGTACCGGTGTTGCCGCGGCGCATGTCAGTGGCACGGCTGCGTTAATGCTGTCGGCAAAGCCATCGCTTAGCAGCGACGACGTGACGCGATTGCTGGTGTCGTCAACACGTACGATGCCGGTTGCGTGTCGGCGACCCTGCGGCAGCGGCTTGCTGGATACCTCTGCGGCTCTCACCAGGGCGTTGGAGTAGCGAAGGAGCAGGCGGATCACCCGGTCGTCCAGGTGGTCTGCCCTTTCGTATCGACCGGACGACCCGCATGGCGCCCGGCATGAGTCTTCAGCCGTTCGATTCGAACCGGTTGGCGTCGCGGTTCTTGCGTACCTTTGCCGGGTCCCAGATGCGCCCGTTCATGGCGATGTACACGCCATCGGCAAGGCTCTGCACCGCGCCCACCGCGCAGCCGACGTTGAACACGGCGTCGGAGCCCTGGAAGCGGGCCGGATTGAGGGCGCCGGTAAGGATGATGACCTTGCCCGGGATGCCGGCAAGCTGCGCGGCGGTCTCGACCATGGTGTCGGTACCGTGGGTCACCAGCACGTGGCGGTGTGGTTGCGCCTCGATGGTGCTGCGAATCAGTGCACGGTCTTCATCGGTGACGTGAAGGCTGTCCTTGCGCAGGATGGGGATCACGTCGAAACGGAAACCCACGCCCAACTGGGTAAGGATATCCCCGATCTGCGGGGCACCGATCTGGTAATCCGACTTGTCGTCGAAATAGATCTTGTCGATGGTGCCGCCGGTGGTGACGATGGTGAGGTGCTGCATGGGCATGGTTTCCTGGCCAGGACGGCAAGTTTAGCCTGCGTGCGTTTGGTTCGCTGAAGGTCCGGCCGCGTTTGGATGATGTCAGCGGCTCAAGGATTCAGCAGGGCCGCGTCCCCGGCAGCATCTCCCACCGGATGGCGCATCAGGCCTGAGGCCAGGAACCGGGCCAGCGCGGCCATGCCGTGGGCATCGTCACTATCGAGCTTGCCGGCCAGGGAAGCGGCGGCGGCTGCCCGTCCGAGGGTGAAGATCGCGGCGCGAGCCGCCGTCTCCGAGCCTTCCTCGAGCATCGCGGCCATTGACAGCACCGCTTCGCGAACGGGAGCGGCGGCGTATGCCCCGGCACCCTTGCAAAGCCCAGCCAGCGTATCGGCGAGATCCCCTGTATCCACGCCGCGCAATGCGCGCATGAGATCCAGGGCCAAAACGTTGGTCGTGCCTTCCCATATGGGGTAGACCTGCGCATCACGAAGCAGTTGCGGCAGGCCGGTGTCCTCGATGTAACCGGCGCCGCCAAAGCATTCCAGCGCTTCGGAGGCCATGCGTACGGCGAGCTTGCCGGTCCAGGCCTTCGCCGCCGGGGTCAGCACACGTAACAGCACGCGCTCCTGGGAGGACGCCGTGGCGTGCTCCACCTTGCCCAGCAACTCCGCCACCAGGAAGGCGAGCGCGAATGCCGCCGCACCCTCGGCCTGCATGGTCGCCAGCGTGCGTGCGTGCAAGGGTTGTTCGATCAGCGGTCGTCCGAAGGCCTCGCGACGCCGCGCGTAGTCCAGTGCCAGTGCATTGGCGCGTGCCATGGTTGCCACGGCGCAGACGGCATTCCAGGTGCGCGTGACGTTGAGCATCGGTGCCACCAGCTTCACGCCGTGGTCGAGGCCGCCCACCGGGTGGGCGAGGATACCGTCCAGTTCCACCTCGGCGGTGGGTAGTTCGCGCGTACCGAGCTTGTCCTTAAGGCGGTTGATCGAAAGCCCCTGCCAGCGGCCTTCGGCATCGCGGGTCTCGACGTAGAAGAGGGCGAGGGCCGATGTCCCTGCGGCAGAGCCTTCAGGACGTGCCAGTGCTAGCGCCGCCTCGCCCACGACGGCGGAACTGAACCATTTGCGGCCGTAAAGCCGCCATTGTCCATCAGGACCCTGGCGCGCGGAAGTTTCCGTGCGGCCTACGTCCGAGCCACCCGGCGTTTCGGTCATCCACTGTCCGGAAAGCCAGAAGTCGTCAGCGTCGCGGCTGAGGAAGTGCCCCACGGCACGGTCGATCAGCGCCTGGTTACCCGACGCCTTCAAGGCCGTGGCCGCCCCATCGGTCATCGCCAGCGGGCAGGTATAGAACTCGCTGGCCACGTGGTACAGGTACACGCGCGCGAACTGTCCGACGCGCGCCATGGCGTCGGCTTCATGGCCTGCTGCGAGCACGCCGTGCCGTGTGGTGATGCCGGGACCTTCCTTCCAGGCGCGCGTGAGCTCGATGCGATCCACGCGCGAACCCCAGGCATCGAACGCGGTGAATATCGGTTCGGAGCGCGACGACTGCCGGGCCATGGCGTAGGCCTGCATGGCATGCGTCGCCAACGCCCGCAGATCAGGCAGCATCGCATCGCGAAATCGTGCCGGCAGGCTGCGCAGCAACCGCTGCAGGTTAGGGTCGTCCAGCAGCGGATCGGGCAGGGTGGGGGCGTCCTGGCGAAACGTCATGCGTGCGCATCCGATCGGCGGGAAGGCCAGTATAGGCGCCGCCTGTTATCCCGGCGTCGGTGTTCTCGGCCTACGCACGCCTGCGCCGAGTGTGCCGATCAGCAGCAATGTCAGACCGATTTCCAGCAATGCAGGCACCCGCTCGGGCGGCGAGGACCAAGCCTCGGCGATGCCGTGGCAGAAATAGAACAGGCTGAGGATGCCCACCCACAACAACGCACGGCGCTTGTCGGGTAACGAGAACACCGGCAGCAGCAATGGCACCACCGTGATTCCCAGCACCAACAGGATCGACAGCTGAGTTGGCGGAAACATCACGCCGTGCCACGCCAGCTGAAGCAATACCAGGGCGGCCCATGCCACCAGACCGGTCATCTGCTCGCGGGGCGTACTCACGGGGTGGCCGCCAGTCGCCGCGCCACATCGGCCAGGCGCCGACCCAGGGCACGGGCCAATTCACGTTCATGCTCGGTGATGGCGTTGTCGCCCCCGGCGCCTGAGACATGGCTGGCCCCGTAGGGCGAGCCGCCCGAGAGCGTGCTGGTCAGAGCGGGTTCGGTATAGGGCAGTCCGACCAGCAGCATGCCGTGATGCAGGAGCGGCAGGGCCATCGACAGCAGGGTTGACTCCTGGCCGCCGTGCATGGTGCTGGTGGACGTGAACACCGCCGCCGGCTTGCCGGCCAGGGTTCCTGACCCCCACTGCGCGCCCGTGGAGTCGATGAAGTACTTCAGCGGCGCCGCCATGTTGCCGAAGCGGGTGGGGCTGCCCATCGCCAGGCCTGCGCACTGGGCAAGGTCGTCAAGTGTTACGTAGGGCGCGCCTTCATCCGGTTCGGGCGGCTGGGCGACCGCAGTGACCGGCGCCACCGGAGGCACCTGGCGCAAACGCGCATGCATGCCGGGGATTTCCTCCACGCCGCGTGCCACCATGCGCGCCAGCTGGGCGGTATGGCCACTTCGGCTGTAGTACAGGACAAGGATGTCGGCGGGCATGGGCGGACCTTGGGACTGACGATACATGGTGCAAACTGCGGTAGTCTGGCAGATGTAGCGCCCAGGTTGTCATGGGCGCGGCATTGCGTGCCCCATGGAATGACGGATGCTCCCGCGCTACAACCGCGACCGCATATTCAGCTTTGCCCGGTTTACCTGGTTGCGCTTCGTCGACGACAAGTGCTTCGAGACGGCCGGCGCATTGTCGTACACCACGCTGGTATCACTGGTGCCGCTTACCGTCGCGGTATTTGCCATCCTCTCAGCCTTCCCGGTGTTTGCGCCCTGGCGACAGGCCATCAGCGACTTCGTCTTCCATAACTTCGTGCCCGAGGCCGGGTTCAAGGTGCAGGAATACATGCTGGCTTTCGCCGACAAGGCCAGCCAGCTCACCGGCATCAGCGTGCTGGTCATGCTGTTCAGCGCGGTGACCATGATGATCAGCATCGAGGACCGCCTGAACCGCATCTGGCGCGTACATCAGGCGCGTGGCTGGGGCGCCCGCCTGCTGCTGTATTGGGCGGCACTCACGCTCGGTCCGATCCTGGTCGTGGGCGGCCTTATCGTCACGTCCTATATGTCGGCGCTTCCGCTGGTGTCGGAGGCAGCGCAGACGCTTGGCCTGCGCGAACTGTTGTTCCGCGCGCTGCCCTTTGTCATCACCCTGGTCACGCTGTGGCTGATGTACACGATGATTCCCAACCGCCGTGTGCGCTTCCGGCACACCGCCATTGGCGCACTGATCGGCGCGGTGTGCTTCGAGATCGCCCGATGGGGGTTTACCTTGTTCGTGCGCAACGCGCACACGTATGACGAGGTGTACGGCACGCTGGCGGCGATACCGATCTTCCTCCTGTGGATTTACCTGTCCTGGATCATCGTGATCCTCGGCGCGTCCATCGCGGCGTCCATCTCGGCATTCGAATACCACGCGCCATCGTCGATGTTGCCGGAGGGAGCGGAATTCCTCGGGCTGCTGGTGGTGCTCCGGCACTTCATCGACGCGCAGCGCTGCGGTGAAAATATCGATCCGGGTGCGGTGCGTGATGCCGAACCCTACCTGCAAACCCATGCGGTCATACGGTATTTCGACGATCTTGCGCGCGCGGACATGGTGCAGCGTGGCGAGGGTGGTGGCTGGATGCTCACCCGCAGCCTGGACAGTACCGAACTGTTGCGCGTGTACCAATGTACACACTACCGCCTGCCGCTCCGGCCACGCGAACAGGCGACGGCGCTGCGGATTGACCTTCCGCCGCGCCTGCTGGCGATGCTCGATGCGCTGGCGGAGGCCCTGGACGCCACCCTGGGCGCACGCCTTGATACCGTCTATCCGGCACCCGACATCCCTTCAGTATCCGCACCCACCGTCCCCACGGAGAAAGCTTCATGAAGTTGCCGTTCCTTGCCGCAGGCGTAGCCCTGCTCGCGGCTGTCGCCCCCGCCTTTGCCGCCATGCCGGAGAAACCCACCCTGCAGGTGAAAACCCTCGACGGCAAGCCGTTCGACCTGGCGCAGTACCGTGGCAAGTGGGTGATCGTTAATTATTGGGCCACATGGTGCGCCCCCTGCATCAAGGAAATGCCCGAGATTTCCGATTTCGTGAAGACGCACAAGAACGTCGAGGCCATTGGCCTGGCTTTTGAGGACACCGACAAAGCGGAAGTGGCGGCGTTCGTGCAGAAGCATCCGGTGTCCTACCCCATCGCCCAGGTCGATGTGATCGACCCGCCGAAAGATTTCGATGCACCCAAGGGCCTGCCCACCACCTATCTGGTGAAGCCTGACGGCACGTTGGCGCCACCGATCGTCGGTGGCGTGGACAAGGTAAAGCTTGGGAAGTTGATTCCCCCCAGTCCTTAAGCTGCCGTCAGCGTCTGCAACTCATCGGCCTGGTGTTCGCGGGTGAGCGTATCGACCAGTTCATCCATATCGCCGGCGAGAGTTTCGGGCAGGCGATAGATAGTGAGGTTGATGCGGTGGTCGGTGATGCGGCCCTGCGGGTAGTTGTAGGTGCGGATGCGCTGGCTGCGGTCACCGCTTCCCACCTGCAACCGGCGTGACTCGGCCTGCGCGGCACTTTGCTTGCTGCGTTCCTCGTCCAGCAGGCGCGCCTTGAGCAGGCTCATGGCCCGGGCGCGGTTCTTGTGCTGGCTGCGTTCGTCCTGGCACTCGACCACCGTGCCGGTGGGCAGGTGGGTGATGCGAATGGCCGAATCGGTCTTGTTCACGTGCTGGCCGCCTGCGCCGGAAGCACGGAAGGTATCGACTTTGAGATCCGCGTCGCGGATATCGATGTCGTTGATCTCATCGATCTCGGGCAGGATCGCAACGGTCGCGGCGGAGGTGTGGATGCGGCCTTGCGATTCGGTCTCCGGTACGCGCTGCACACGGTGCGTGCCGGATTCAAACTTCAACCGTGAATAGGCCCCGCGGCCTTCCACACGAGCTACCACTTCCTTGAAGCCGCCGTGCTCGCCTTCACTTGCGGAGAGGATTTCCACCGTCCAGCGCTGGCGTTCGGCGTAGCGGGTATACATGCGGAAGAGGTCGCCGGCGAAGATCGCCGCCTCGTCGCCGCCGGTGCCGGCACGGACTTCCAGGAACAGGTTGCCTTCGTCGCGGGGATCCTTGGGAAGCAACAGCACCTGCAGTTCGGCATCGAGCTTCGCCAGGTGGGTTTCCAGGCGGCTGATGTCCTCGGCGGCCATGTCACGGAAATCAGGGTCGTCGAGCATGCCGCGGGTCTGGGCCAGTTCGTTCTCGGCCGCGTCGTGCGCGGCGAGCGAGGCGGCCACGGGCTCCAGCTGGGCATATTCACGCGACAGTTCGCGAAAGCGCGTGTTGTCGGCCATGACGTCGGGCTGCGACAGCAGTATGCCCACCTCTTCATGGCGTTCGGCGAGGGCTTCGAGCTTGCGGCGGATCGAGGGTGTCATGCGGGACAGTGATTAGACGGGCAGCCATCCATCATGCGGAAGGAGCCTCGTCCGCGTCCAGTCCGTAGAGACGCCCGGCGGCATGCAGGAGGTCCATGTCGCCGGCAAGGGCCGCGTCACGCAGGCGCGCACTGGGTGCATGGAGCAACTTGTTGGTGAGTGTATTGGCCAGGTACGCCAGGGCCTCCTCGGGCGACTTGCCGTTGCGCAGCATGGCCTGTGCACGCAACAGCACTTCGTCGCGATGGGCTTCGGCGGCGCTGCGCATGTCCAGCGCCGGGTTGCGCACACTCAGGGCCCGGCGCCACGACATGTAGCGCTGCACCTGCAGTTCGATGATGGCTTCGGCGTCGAGCGCGGCGCTGGCCCGCGACTTGCGATTCTCGTCGATCACCTGGCGCAGGTCGTCGATGCCATAGAGGTAGACGTCATCCAGCGTGGCGACACCAGGGTCTATGTCGCGCGGCACGGCGATGTCCACCATGAACATCGGCCGACGGCGGCGCTGGCCAATGGCGGCAGCCACCATGTCCCGGGTAACCACCGGCAGTCGCGAGGCGGTGGATGTGATAACGATGTCAGCTTCGGCCAGGTGCCGGGGCAGGTCGTGCAGCGCGATGGCGTAGCCGCTGTGCTGGCTGGCCAGGGCCTGGGCGTTCTCCAGCGTGCGGTTGGCCACCAGCAGCCGGCGCACGTTCTTGTCCGCCAGGTGGCGTGCGGCCAGTTCGATGGTTTCGCCGGCACCGATCAGCAGGACGCACGCCTGGCGCAGGTCAGTGAATACCTGTTCAGCAAGGCGTACCGCGGTGTAGGCCACCGATACCGTGTGCGCGCCGATGCGGGTATCGGTGCGCACGCGCTTGGCCACGGCGAAGGTGTGCTGGAGCAAGCGGTCCATGGGAGCCCGGAGCGACTGGGCTTCCCGCGCCACCTGGTAGGCGTCCTTCACCTGGCCGAGGATCTGCGGCTCGCCCAGCACCATGGAGTCCAGTCCCGTTGCCACGCGAAACATGTGGCGCACGGCCTCGTCTTCCAGGTGGGTGTAGAGGAACTCATCGAGGCGTTGCGGGGTCATACGTTGATGACGCGACAGCCACGACTGCGGTACGTGTTCGGCGCCCGGCGTCACGGAGCAATAAAGCTCGGTGCGGTTGCAGGTGGACAGGATCATCGCCTCTTCCACGCCTGGTTGGCGCTTGAGGTCGTCCAGGGCTTCGGACGCAAGCGCGCCATCGAATGCCACCTGCTCGCGCAAGGCCACCGGCGCGGTGAGGTGGTTGAGCCCGAGAGCGATCAGCGGCATGGCGTGGCGGTTGCGTCCGTGGGATGCGTGGCGTGTTGCAAGGCGTAGGCTAAGCTGTGCCCGCGGGCGGCAAAACCTGCCCCCGGCAATGAGAACCGACGGCAACTGGAGAGCAATTGTGGGGAGCGGCAACGCCAGATTCAAGCAACTGCGGCATCTTGTGACCGCCACGACCGGCGTTTTACTCCTTGTTGGGTGCGCAAACACGGCCACCCGGTTGCCTTCGTCCAGGCCCGCGCCGCCCCAGCCGCTCGATCACCTCACCGTGGCGACCCTTCCACCGGAGCGCGATGCCATGGCGCAGCTGCTGGAAGGGGATTTCGCCCTTTCCCGCACGGATCTCCCTGCAGCGTCGGCCGCCTATGGCCGGGCTGCCCTGCTTTCCAACAATCCCGCGGTGGCCGAACGTGCCGTCCAACTGGCATCGGCTATCCACGATGCCGCCGCCAGTGACCGGGCCCTGGCCCGCTGGCAGCAATTGGGCGCCAAACCAGCCCAACTGGCTGCCATGCGAGCGGAACTGGCCCTGGACCGCGGCCAGGCCGACGAGGCCCAAAAACAGCTGCAACTGTTGGTGGACAGCCATGATCCCGACGCCTGGCGCGATTTCGGCCGGGTGCTGGTGAATGCACGCGACACTGCCCAGGCCGGGCGCATGCTTGAGGCCGTAGCCAGACCCGATCGCCTGCCTGACGATTCCGAAGCGTGGCTGGCGATGAGCGAACTGGGCGATCGGCTGGGCCGCCACGACTATGCGCAGAAGATCGCCGACGCCGCACTGGCGAAGTTCCACGACGCCCGCAGTTATGCCTGGGCTGGCCAGATGCGCTTCAAGGCTGGTGACAAGGCTGGCGCCAAGGCCTATTTCGGCAAGGCCCTGGCCAAGAGCCCGAAGGACGTCCACCTGCGCCTGGCCTATGCCACCCTACTGGGGCAATCCGGTGAAGAGGCCGCCGCCACCAAATTACTCAAGGACGGCCCGCAAAGCCCCGAAACCTTCGCCATTCGCACGGCCCTCGCCGCCAAACGCAACGATCGTGCGGAGCTGGCCCTGATCTACGCGCAGATCAAGCGCGCGTCGGATGAGACCCAGGCCAATACCGCCTACCTTGCCGGCCAGCTGGCCGAACTCCTGGGCAAGCCGGACGAAGCCCTGGACTGGTACGACCAGGTCGCCGATGGGGACACCCATGCCTTCGATGCCGATGCGCGTTCGGCCGTCGTGCTGCTGCAGCTGGGTCGTTCCGAAGAAGCCCATGCGGCCGCCCAGCAAATGCAAATGGATTACGCCGACCAGCCCGAGCAGCTGCGTCGCGCGATCGTGGTTGATGCCGAGCTCTACATGCGTGAACGCCGATTCAACGATGCCGCCGATGCCTACGGCCGTGCGCTGCGCGTCACCCCGGATGATCCGGAACTGGTTTACTCGCGCGGCCTGGCGTACGCCGAAGCGGGCAAGGTGGATGCCGCGGTAACCGACCTTCGCCATGTACTGGACCTCAAGCCCGGTGACGTGGACGCCAGCAATGCGCTCGGCTACACCCTGGCCGATGCCGATCGCGACCTTGGCGAGGCCGAGCAGCTGGTGAAGGTCGCCCGCGACGCCCACCCGGACGACCCGGCCATCGCCGATTCGTGGGGCTGGGTGCAATACCGGCTCGGCCACCTGGAGGTCGCCGCGCAGACCTTGCGTGGTTCGTGGGCTGCCCGGAAAGACGGCGACGTCGGTGCGCACCTGGGCGAAGTACTGTGGAAGCTCGGCAAGCAGGACGAAGCCCGCCGGGTGTTCGACCAGGTGCGCAAGCTCGACCCGAAGAACACCGCGCTGATCGACGCTGAGAAAAGGCTCCGTCCGTGAGGGTCCGCACGATCGCCCTGGCCAGCATGATCGTGCTGGCCGGTTGCGCCACCACGCGCCCGGTGCGCATGGTGGGTGACCCGGCCACGGTGGCCGCCCAGGAAACCCGCGAGGCCTCGCTGGCGGGCCGCGACCACTGGACGCTGAACGCGCGCATGTACGTGGGCAACGGCAAGGATGGCGGAAGTGGCGATCTCACCTGGGTGCAGGACGGTGATCATTACAACCTCACCGTGTCGTTTCCCGGCCGCCAGGTAAAACTATCGGGCGACGCCGGGGGTGCCTTGCTGGAAGGCGCCGACAAGGCGGGTCCCGTACGTGGTCCGGATGCCGAAAGCCTGATGGACAAGGCACTTGGCTTTCGCGTGCCCCTGGCAGACCTCCGCGCCTGGGTCATGGCGGTACGTGCCTCAGGCAAGGCGGCCGACGTCCATTTCGGTGCCGACGGGCTGCCCAGCGAGTTGCTACAGGACGGCTGGACCATTACCTATCCCGAGTGGAACCCTGCCGCCCAGCCGCGCCTTCCGGTCAAGGTGTACGCAGCGCGCACCCCCTATATCGTGAAGCTGGCGCGGATGGACTGGAAGTTTCGCTAGACTGGGCGGTCTTTCGCCCGCCTGGCTCCCGCATGCCGTCTTCCCACGCGTCCGTCCCGGACGCGCCCTTCACCATTGTCCGCGCCGTTTATGGCGATATCGACGCCATTTGCGCGATCGAACGGGCGGCCGTGGAACTCTTTCGCGGCCACGCGGCCTGGCCGTCCTATGCAGCGATGAGCATTCCGCTCGATGTGCTGCATGAAGCCATCGGCAAGGGTCTGGTCTGGGTGGCACAGCTGGCCGACAGCACGCCGGTGGGTTTCGTGTGGCTGGACGCGGAAGCGGGCGATTCCACGATCGGCGTGGCCGAAATCGACGTGTTGCCGGGCTACGGCCGCCAGGGCATCGGCTCAAGCCTGCTCGAGCATGCCTGCGCCTGGGCGCGTTCGGCCGGCTTTCACGCTGTTGACCTGGGCACCCTGGCCGACGTCAGCTGGAATGGCCCGTTTTATGCCCGCCATGGCTTTGTCCCGGTGGACAAGAACCTGCCTGAATTCGCCTTCGCTCTGGAGCGCGATCGTGACAACGGTTTTCCCGATGACCTGCGCGTCTTCATGCGTCGGGAACTGGCGCCGCTGGGTCCTGGCGACTGGGTATCGTTGCCGGCGCCGGCAAAGCTGAACCTGTTCCTGCGCCTGACCGGGCGCCGGCCCGATGGCTACCACGAGCTGCAAACGGTATTCCGCCTGCTTGAATGGGGCGACGAGGTCCGCATGCGCGTTCGCGACGATGGTCGCATCGAGCGCGGGACAGGGGCTCCGGGCGTGGATCCCGAGGCGGACCTCGCGGTGCGCGCGGCGCGCCTGCTCGCCGAACACACCGGTTGCCGCCTGGGCGTGGACATCGAGGTGGAAAAACGCATTCCGATGGGCGGCGGCCTGGGCGGTGGCAGTTCCGACGCCGCCACGGTGCTGGTGGGCCTGAACCGGCTGTGGAACCTGTCCCTGAGTGAGGATGAGCTCGCAGGCCTTGGCCTGAAGCTCGGCGCGGACATCCCGGTGTTCGTCCGCGGCCGCTCGGCCTGGGCTGCCGGCGTGGGCGAGCGGGTGCGGCCGATCAAGTTGCCCCAGCGCTGGTATGTGGTGGTGGACCCCGGCGAACAGGTGCCCACGGCAGTGCTGTTCCAGGCTCCCGAATTGACACGGGAGGCCCCGGAAGCGACAATTTCGGCCTTTGTTTCAGGGCAAGCGGGCGAAAATGCCTTCGAGCCGGTCGTTCGCGCGCGTTACCCCCGGGTGGCAGCGGCGCTGGACTGGCTCTCAGGCTTCGGCCGCGCGCAGTTGTCGGGAAGTGGTGCTTGCGTCTTCCTCGAGACGAGGACCTACGACGCGGCACTGGCCGTGGCCCGGCAGGTTGATCCCTCGATGAACGCTTGGGTCAGCGCCGGCCTGGGTCGCTCGCCGTTGCGCATGGCCCTCGAACGCATCGATACACCCCGGCGCAAGCCGGGTCACAAGAAAAAGAAACATTGAACACATTGTTGGGGCGTCGCCAAGCTGGTTAAGGCACGGGATTTTGATTCCCGCATGCGCAGGTTCGAATCCTGCCGCCCCAGCCATCCCGGGAAGGGATGGCCTGTAGTTGAACATGTAGCTTTCAAGGTCGCGCGGCGGTTCGCTTAAGGCGGGTTGTCCTGGGCAACGAATCAATCACGAGGTCTCACGTGGACACGTCCACCCCGATGCTCTTCACCGGTAATGCCCACCGCGTCCTGGCCGAGGACGTCTGCTCGCGCCTGAACATCGCGCTGGGCAAAGCCCAGGTGGGACGTTTCAGCGACGGCGAAGCACAGATCGAGATCGAAGAGAACGTCCGCCGGCAGGAAGTGTTCGTGATCCAGCCGACGGGTGCACCGAGCGCGGAGAACCTGTTCGAGCTGCTGGTGCTGGTCGATGCGCTGAAGCGCGCCTCGGCGGCTTCGGTCACAGCGGTCATGCCTTATTTCGGTTATGCCCGACAGGATCGCCGCCCGCGTTCGGCGCGCGTGCCCATCACCGCCAAACTCGCGGCCAAGATGATCGCCACGGCCGGCGTCGACCGGGTGCTCACGGTGGATCTCCATGCCGACCAGATCCAGGGTTTCTTCGATATCCCGGTCGACAACGTCTACGCATCGCCGGTGCTGCTGGCTGATATCTGGCGCCACCACAGCATGGACGACATCATCGTGGTCAGCCCTGACGTCGGTGGCGTGGTGCGTGCCCGGGCGCTGGCCAAGCGGCTGGACGACGCGGACCTCGCCATCATCGACAAGCGCCGGCCCAAGGCCAATGTCGCCACGGTGATGAACATCATCGGTGACGTGGAGGGCAAGACCTGCGTGCTGGTCGACGACATCGTCGATACCGCCGGCACCCTGTGCGCCGCGGCTGCCGCGCTGAAGGAAAAGGGTGCGCGCAAGGTCGTGGCCTATTGCGTACACCCAGTGCTTTCCGGTGCGGCCATCGCCAATATCGAAGGCTCGCAGATGGATCAGCTGATCGTTACCAATACCCTGCCGCTGCGCGCCGATGCGCTGCACTGCGCCAAGATTCGCCAGCTCTCGGTCGCCGAACTGCTGGCTGAAACCATTCGCCGCATCGCCTTTGGCGAGTCGGTGAGTTCGTTGTATATCGATTAACCACTCATCTGGTCGCGGGTGAGTGTCTTGGCCGCCGCGAGGTGGCTTCTTGTAAAAACTGAAGGTAATAACCATGGCAACCCAACACGAAATTTTGGCCAAGGGCCGCAAGGACGAGGGGAAAGGTGCGAGCCGCCGCCTGCGTCGTGCGGGCTTTGTGCCGGCCGTCGTCTACGGCGCTGGCCAGGAGCCGGAGAGCATCCAGATCGAGCACAACACCGTTCTGCTGGCCTCGCGCCACGAGTGGTTCTTCTCGTCCGTGCTCAACCTGAATGTCGACGGCAAAACGCAGAAGGTGCTGGTGCGTGACTGGCAGAAGCATCCGTTCAAGATGCTCATGCTGCACATGGACTTCCTGCGCATCAACGAGAACGAAGTGGTCCGCGTCGCGGTGCCCATCCACTTCCTCAACCAGGAAAAATCGCCCGCCGCCAAGACGGCTGGCCTGGTGATCTCGCACAACCTGACGGAAGTTACGGTGTCGTGCCTGCCGGCCAACCTGCCGGAGTACCTGGAACTCGACCTCGCCGCACTGTCGGCCGGCGACATCGTCCACCTGTCGGACATCAAGCTCCCGGCCAATGTGGAAATCCCGGAACTGGCCCTGGGCAAGGAACACGACGTCGCCGTCGTGACCGTGGCCTCGGTACAGGAAGAAGTGGACGCGACCCCGGCCGCCGAAGGCGACGCCGCGGCCCCGGCTGCCGCCCCGGCGCCCGAGAAGAAGTAATCGTCCGCGCCCTGTCCGCATCGTGCGGGCAGGGCGCGTTCGTTTGCACGCATGGAAGGCCTGCGCCTTATCGTCGGCCTCGGCAACCCCGGGGCCGAATACCTCCGGACGCGGCATAACGCCGGGTTCTGGTTTGCCGATGCGCTGGCAGCGCAGCACGGCGAGCGCTTTGGCTTTGACGGCAAGCTGCATGGCGAGGCCTGCAGGGTCCGCATCGCCGGCGAGGCGATCTGGTTGCTCAAGCCCGCCACCTTCATGAACAAAAGTGGTATCGCCGTAGCTTCGGCGCTGCGCTACTACAAGATTTCCCCCGAACAATGCCTGGTGGTGCACGACGAGCTCGACCTCGCACCCGGCACCGTGCGGCTGAAGTTCGACGGCGGCCATGGAGGCCAGAACGGCCTGCGTGACATCGCAGCCCATCTGGGCCATGGCGCGTACCACCGCCTGCGGATTGGCATCGGCCATCCGGGGCACCGGGACAAAGTCACCCCGTGGGTGCTTGGCCGGCCATCAGCGGCCGACGAGGACGCCATCATGGACGGCATCGGCCGCGCCTTCGACGTGCTGCCGCTCACCGTGGCCGGCCAATTCGACGAAGCAATGAAGCGGCTGCACACCGCTGCAGATAAACTCCCCTAGATTCGCGCAGGCGTCTTAAAGCGCCTCGCCCCAACAGCACCTGGCGGTTCCTTCCATGGGTATCAAATGCGGCATCGTCGGCTTGCCCAACGTCGGCAAGTCCACCCTGTTCAACGCGCTCACCAAGGCGGGCATCGCCGCGGCGAACTTCCCGTTCTGCACCATCGAGCCGAATGTGGGCGTGGTGCCGGTGCCCGACCCGCGCCTGGCGGCGCTGTCGGCCATCGTCAAGCCGCAGAAGATCCTGCCCACCACCATGGAATTCGTCGACATCGCGGGCCTGGTGGCCGGCGCCTCCAAGGGCGAAGGCCTGGGCAACAAGTTCCTGGCCCACATCCGTGAGGTCGACGCCATCGCCCACGTGGTGCGTTGCTTCGAGGGTGACGTGATCCATGTCGCCAACAAGGTCGACCCGCTCGCCGACATCGAAACGATCGATACGGAGCTCGCGCTGGCCGATCTGGAATCGGTGGAGAAAGCCCTTAACCGCGCCGAGCGCGCCGCCAAGGCCAACGACAAGGATGCGCTGGCGCGCAAGCCCGTGCTGGCCAAGCTGATGGCTGCGCTTAGCGAGGGCAAGGCCGCCCGGATGGCGGGCCTGGACGAAGAGGAACGCGCCCTGGTGCGCGACATGTTCCTGATCACCATGAAACCCCTGATGTACATCGCCAACGTGCTCGAAGACGGCTTCGAGAACAACCCGCACCTGGACCGCGTGCGTGCCCACGCCGCGGAAGAGGGCGCCGAGGTCGTGCCGGTATGCGCCGCCATCGAAGAAGAACTCTCGCAGATGGACGACGCCGACCGCGATGAATTCCTGGCGGATCTTGGCCTCTCCGAGCCTGGCCTGAACCGTGTGATCAACGCCGGCTACAAGCTCCTGGGCCTGCAGACCTATTTCACCGCCGGTGAGAAGGAAGTGCGTGCATGGCAGGTCAAGCGCGGTTCCACCGCGCCGCAGGCCGCCGGCGTCATCCATACCGACTTCGAGCGTGGCTTCATCCGCGCCGAGACCGTCGCCTACGATGATTTCATCAAGTACAACGGCGAATCCGGCGCGAAGGAAGCCGGCCGGCTGCGCCTGGAAGGCAAGGACTACATCGTGAAGGAAGGCGACGTACTGCACTTCCGGTTCAACGTCTGAGGTTTTGTACTCACGTTGCCCCACGGGTGGGCTTCGCTGCATCAATGGCCGGCTGACCCGCGCTTACTAGACGAAAAAGAAAGTATCGACAACGCGTTCCATCAGGCATCCTTCGCGTCGGCGATCACCTTGCGCTGCATGGTGTCCAAATAAGCGTCTAGTTCCGCAATCGAGGTAAACACCTCGTTCACCGGCACCGCCTTGACGATGTCGAACACCTTGCGCACCTGCGGCTGCGGGTTCACCAGCAGCAGCGTACCGCCGCGGGCCTGCATGGCCCGGCGTAGCTTGGCGATGCTGCGCAGGCCTGCACTGGAGATGTAATCCAGGCTCTTCAAGTCCAGCACGATGGTGGCGTTGTCGTTGACGCTCTCGCCGGCCGTCATGGCGGCTGCATCGAGCTCCGGGGCGGTTTGCGCATCCAGCCGACCACCGATGGCAAGCGTGGCCAGGCCGCGGGTTTCCTGGAGATGTTCGATGGTGAGGCTCATGGGCCGTCCCTCATGGTGTGGATGGTGAAGCAAAGCGCAGGCTCACCACGTTACCGCCCGGCTCGCGCTCACAATGAGAAGCGTCGGCCAGTTGGCGTGCCAGGGGGATGCCCAGGCCGCCTATCTGGTCATGATCGACGGGTTCGGGGTGGGCGAAGGGATCGAACGGTGGACCGTCATCGCGGATGCACAGGTCGAAGCCGTCGTTCACCGCCTCCAGCGACAGGTCGATGCTCGTGGCGCTGGAGTGGTCGACGATGTTTACCAAAAGTTCTTCTGCTGCCAGGCGGATGTCGGCACGGGTTTCCGCGCCGGCGCCGGCGTCACGCGTGAACGCATCGGCGGCATCGAGCAGGGCAAACACGGCATCGCGATCAGGGGCGATGCGTCGGGAGAATCGCGTGCGCATGGCCCTACCTTGCCAGTTCAGCGCCAGCAAGGCGATATCGTCGGACTGGCGGAAGTGGCTGGCATGCGCTGAAACGGCGGTCAGTAGCCGGTCGATACGGGTGCGGCCGCCCATTCCGCGCGGGCCTGACATGGCGGTAAGCAGGCGCGACTCGCCAAAGAGTTCATGGAAGCCATTGTCAGCTTCGGTGATGCCGTCGGAATACATCAGCAACTCATCGCCTGGCAGGAGCCTTGCACTGGCCAGCGGAAATTCTGCGTCCATCTGCAGGCCGAGCGCCGGTCCGCTCTCCACGGTGAGCGGTATGCAGGTTTCGCCGCGGCACAGCACCGGTGCCTCATGGCCGGCGCTGGCCACGAACAAGCTTCCAGTGGCGCGATCCATCGTCGCGCAGACCAGGGTAACGAACATGCAGGCATCGTTATCCGGTTCCAGTTCCGTGTTGAGCTCGGTCAATAACTGGTCCGGACCGGCGGCATCGCGGGCCAGGTTACGGGCCAGGGTGATGGTGCGGGCCATGAACAGAGCTGCCGCCACGCCTTTGTCGGATACGTCACCTACCATCAGCCACAGGCGATCTGGCTGTACCAGGTAGAAATACAGGTCGCCTCCGACCGCCTGGGCCGGCTGCAGGTGGGCATGCAGTTCGAAGTCCACCCCGGCGTGCCTGGGCGGCGGCAGCATCGAGGTCTGGATCAACCGCGCGATGTCCAGTTCGCTGGCCAGGCGCTCGCTGGCCCGGCTGCCTTCGGCGACCGCCTCGATCTGGGCGGCCAGTTCGACGCGCATGCCCTCGAAGCTGCGCGTCAGCCGCCCCACCTCGTCGCGTGCAGGGCTGGGCGGCAGGGCGTGGCCGCGGTCGCCGGCCGCGATCCGTTCGGCCTGTAAGGTCAGGACCGATAGAGGCGCCAGCAATCGCCGGCTGATGGTCAGGATCAGGGCCGAGATCGCCAGCAGGCCGAACAGGCCCAGGGCGAGGTCCGTCAGGAAGGTGCGGCGCATGTCGGTGTAGATGCGCGATTCGGGGATAACCAGCCCGAACTGCCAGGGTGTGCCAGGTACTTCGGTGACATAGGCCCAGCTCGGTTCATTGACACGGGCGCCATCTGCGGCAGTCAGGCGCATGGGGGCGCCCTTGCTACGGATGATTGAGGTGGTCAGGAACGAACTGGCCCGCGTGCCGACGAAGCCTGGCCGCTCATGGGCCAGCATCAGCCGGTTCTCATCCATCACGAAGGCATAGCCACCGGCGGGTTCCGGAAGGCTGCCCAGCAGGGCCTGGAGCCAGTCGAGGGTAAGTTCGGAGGCCACCACGCCGGCATTGCGTTCCATCGGCTGGACAAAGCCGACGACGCTGCCGCCGCGCGTATCGGCCATGAACGAGCGTTGCCAGCAGCCGTCGGCACATGACAGGCCCTGGGCATACCAGGCATCAGTCTTGTCCTGGGCAAGCTCGACGCTGCGGATGGCGCCGCCAGGTTCGCGCACCACCAGCAGGGTGGTCCGCGGCAGGCCCTTGGCCGGCGTGAAAGACACGACAATGCCCGAGAGATCCGGATGTCCACGCACGACATCGGGCAGCATGGCGTCGGCGTCGGCCTTCTGAGCGGGCAGCACCGTATGCAGCACGCGGGTGATAGCCATTGCATCGCTCACCCGCGCGGCGATCCGCGCCGCCGTGCCATTGGCCAGAGCCAGAGCCTCGCGGTGGGTCTGGGCCAGCACCTGGCGACGGGTATGTTCAAGTAGTGCGGCGCCAGTGACGCCAAGCACCAGGGCCGACCCCAGCAGCATCCAGGTCGCAAGCCTTGCCGAGACGCTGCGAAAAATCATCCTGATCCTCCCCGGGGTGGTAGCCGTCATGGCCCGGGCTGCGCGCCCGTTTCCTGTGTAAGAGGAACCTTACATCGGGCCAGCAGCCGCTGTCGCATAATTACGACACCCCTATACGGCAATCGAGAGTCATGGCTGGCACACAACCCGACGTCAACTTTCGCTTCCTGGCCCAGCCCACCGATGTCAATTTCGGCGGCAAGGTCCACGGTGGCATGGCCATGAAATGGATCGACCAGGCAGGGTATGCCTGCGCGGTGGGCTGGAGCGGCGCCTACTGCGTCACCGTGTCCGTCAGTGGCATCCAGTTCATCGCCCCGATCCTGATCGGCGACCTGGTCACGGTCAAAGCCCGGTTGATCCATACCGGTACCTCGAGCATGCACCTGCTGGTGGATGTCTTTGCCAGGGACCTCAAGGCCTGCGATGAGCGCCTGTGCACCAGTTGCGTCATGGTTTTCGTCGCCCTGGACGCGCCCAACGGCAGGCCCACGCCGGTTCCCGTCTGGATGCCGCAGACCGAAGAGGCCCGCCAGCTGCAGATATACGCGCGGAAACTGGCTGAAATGACCCGGGACATGGAGCGCGAAGTTGCCGCTCACCGGCCGCCCACGGTAACCGACGCCTGCGCCTGAAACGTCCACGGGATGTTGACAGTCCAGCACCCCCGCCACACAATAGGCGTTCTTTGTTGGAGGGATACCCAAGCGGCCAACGGGGGCAGACTGTAAATCTGCTGGCTTACGCCTTCGGTGGTTCGAATCCACCTCCCTCCACCAGACATTCCTGCGGTTGAAGGAATGCGGGTTTTCCGCTTAGGCGGGAGTAGTTCAATGGTAGAACTTCAGCCTTCCAAGCTGATTGTGCGGGTTCGATTCCCGTCTCCCGCTCCATTGCTGCTTCGGTTTTTGCATTGCTCATGTAGCTCAGTCGGTAGAGCACTTCCTTGGTAAGGAAGAGGTCGCTGGTTCGATTCCAGTCATGAGCACCATCTTGGCTTTACTACCACTTCTATCATCGACTCCATCGGGGTTTAGCGCGCATGGCAAAGGGTAAATTCGAACGCACCAAGCCGCACGTCAACGTCGGCACCATCGGTCACGTGGACCATGGCAAGACGACCTTGACGGCTGCGCTGACCAAGATCGGCGCCGAGCGCTTCGGTGGTGAATTCAAGGGTTA
>NZ_DASYDG010000021.1:0-31520 GCF_036499745.1 Pinirhizobacter sp. | reverse complement strand
GGCGAAGGCGCCGGCGGTAGCGGTGCGGGCCTGGGGCTTGCCATCGTCAAGCGGCTTTGCCACCTGTATAGCTGGGATGTCTCGCTGCGCCCGCGCGAAGACGTCACCGGCGTGGTGGCCACGGTGCGCTTCAGCTGATCCGTATCGCCGTCTGGGGCAACTTGTACAAGGCTTGCATCGAAAGGGCCCGGTCACACCGTGAACTGACCGGGCCCTCTGCGTTCCCTTCGAGCGTTTACTTCGCGGCTTGTTCGAGCGCCTTGAAGTCTTCATCGCTCAGCTCGATCGATGCGCCGCCGACGTTCTCGATGAGATGATCGACACTTCCGGTACCGGGGATGGGCAGCATCACCTTCGAGCGCTTGAGCAACCAGGCAAGCGCCACCTGCCCGTTGCTGGCCTTCAGTTTCGAGGAAATCTTCGACAGTACTGAACCCTCGGCAGCCAGTTCGCCGGCGGCCAGCGGGAACCAGGGAATGAAGCCGATATTGTTCGCGTCACAGTAGTCGAGCACTTCCTCGCTCTGGCGGTTGCCCAGGTTGTAGAGGTTCTGCACCGTGACCACCTTGAAGTACTTCCCGGCGGCCTTGATCTCCTCGACGTTCACTTCGGAAAGGCCGACATGGCGGATCAGTCCCTCCGACTGCATGGCCTTGATCGCGTCGAACTGTTCGTCACGGGGTACTTTCGCGTCGATACGATGCAGCTGCCACAGGTCGATGCGTTCCACGCCCAGGCGGCGCAGGCTCATCAGCACGCACTGGCGCAGGTATTCCGGACGGCCCACCGGGGCCCAGATGTCCGGCCCGTGGCGGGTAAGGCCCCCTTTGGTGGCAACCAGCGTGCCCTTGTAGGGATGCAGCACTTCACGGATCAGATCCTCGCTGACATAAGGACCATAGCTATCGGCGGTGTCGATGAAATTCACGCCCACATCGGGCAGCTTCTTGAGCGTGGCGCGGGCGGCATCGGGATTTGCCGGTTCGCCCCAGATGCCTTTGCCGGTGATGCGCATGGCGCCAAAGCCCAGGCGGTTCACTTCGATGTCGCCACCGATGCGGAATTGGCCCGAATGCTTGGCGTTGTTGTTGTCGGACATGGTCAGGTTCCTTGGGAAGTGGGGGGAAACCTTCCAAGCCTAAACCCGGGACTGTTGCAGTGCCGTCACGGCTGCTGTGCAGCCGCGTCAAAAGTGCTGCTGCCCATTCGCACGTCATGGTGAGGCGCCAGGCATAGGCTCGCGATGGATGTCCATGCGCCCCTTGCCGCCAGGACAGTTGGCCGAGTACGCCAGAGTCGAATCGTCCGCCGGATCGAACGACGGACCGATCACGAAGTCCGAGCAGCCAAGGCCAAGCGGTTGCCGTGGCGACCACGCGCCGTGGTTCTTGCGCGACACGTACAGCCGCGTCGCGGCCTTGTCATCGGTCATCACGCCCGAGGCAAACACCATGGTCGTGCCGTCCGATGAAAGCGTCGCATCGAAATCTTCATCGGGCGTATTGATCGAAGGCCCGAGGTCGGTGGGCCGCGCGGCGCCCGGCCGCGTGATGAACAGGTCATGCTTGCCCATTCCGCCCCAACCGTCGGATGAAAACAGCAAACCGCCATCGCGCATGGGTGTCGGCGCCCACTCATCGCCCTTGCTGTTGATCGCAGGTCCCGCATTGACGGGAGTTCCAAAGGCAAAAGTCGCCGGATCGCGGGTGACCACGTAGATATCGGTGCCGCCAAAGCCACCCGCCCGATCGGAATGGAAGTACGACGTTTTTCCGTCTGTCGAGAACGCCGGGTCGAATTCCACCGCATCGGTGTCGAACGAAACGCGTGCCGGCGTGCTCCAGCCATCGCCGATCCGGTGCCGTTCCCAGATGTCCTGCTGTTCGGCGGGTGCGTCGCGGCCGATCGAGCCCCATAGCATCTGCCGGCCATCCGGGCTGATCGCCAGGCGTACCTCGGCCGCAGCGGTAGAGACGACGCCTGGTTCGAAAGAGGCTCTGGTGGGTGCGCCAATTGCGTTTGCCCGCGATACCAGGGCGCCAAGCACCAGACACGCCGCGCAAGCAGCGGCGGAAACCGGACCATGCATATCGATACCCCGTGCAACCAGCCCATGACGTTACCGGGCGACCGACGCGTGTTCAACCCGCCACGTCACGGTCATCGACGGGCCGCACGCTACAATGAGCCAGCCATCAGGACGACCGATGAAAACCCAGCCACCGAATGACCTTCCCATCTATCGCATTCTCTCAGGCAAGGACGACGCCTCGTTCTGCCACCGCGTCTCCGAGGCTCTTGCGCTGGGCTACCAGCTATATGGCTCGCCGGCGATGACCTTCAACGGCACCGACACCATCGTGGCCCAGGCGATCCTCTGGGGCGGATAGCCAGCGTCGAGCAGATCGAGGATGTTTCGTTGCGCGACCTTACGGCGGGATCACTTGGTCAGTTGCGATGAATCGTTTATCGATATATGATAAGAACATGATAAGGAGCTTCGCCGATAGTGATACGGAACGTCTCTTTGCTGGATTGACTGTTCGGCGTTGGTCGAGGCTGTCGAAGATCGCCCGGCGAAAACTGGTGCAACTGCATGCGTCGACGACACTCGATTTCCTGCGTGTTCCTCCGGGGAATCGACTGGAACCTTTACGAGGTGATCGTGCAGGGCAACACAGTATTCGGGTCAATGACCAGTTCCGGCTTTGCTTTCGATGGGCCGACGGCGATGCCTTTGACGTAGAGATCGTTGACTACCACTGAAGGAGGTTCGTCATGCCCAAGCTTCTTCCTCCCGTACATCCCGGTGAAGTGTTGCGCGAAGAGTTCATGCGCCCGCTGGGACTGTCCAGTAACGCCTTGGCCGGCGCCTTGCATGTTACCGCTGCGCGGATCAATGAAATCGTCAACGAAAAACGAGGCATCACTGCGGATACAGCGCTGCGCTTGGCGCGTTATTTCGGCACTGACGCGCAGAGCTGGATCAACCTGCAGAACCATTACGAGCTAGAGTGCGCCACCCGAGCGATCGGGGCCCAATTGGGCGCCATCAAGCCACGTGCAGCCTGACTGCCCTTACAATGCTTACTGGGTCGGGAGGATTGAGCATGAAGAAGCCAGCTTCGATTGACGCGACCACTGCAGCAAAGCTGATCGACCAGAGAATCGCCGAACTCGGTGACTGGCGTGGTGAAACCCTGGCCAGGATGCGTAAGCTTATTCACCAGGCTGCGCCCGATGTGGTCGAGGAATGGAAATGGATGGGTACACCCGTCTGGTCTCTCGGCGGGATCATCTGCACGGGGGAGTCCTACAAGGACAAGGTGAAGCTGACCTTCGCCAAGGGCGCGTCGCTCAACGACCCCGCTGGGTTGTTCAACGCCAGTCTCGAGGGCAATGCCCGGCGCGCGATCGACATCGCCGAGGGGCAGAAGGTGGACGCCAATGCGTTCAAGACACTGATCAAAGCTGCTGTCGAACTCAATACGAGTGGAAAAAAAACAACCCAGCGGCGGGCGAAATAACCGTCGGCGAATGTGAGTTCCAGCACTTGACGCATCTTTGAGTCAGGCGCCTAGTATCGGGGGATTCGTCCAGGGGAAAGGCACCGATGCCAGCACGCCGCCACGCCATGCTCACGTTGTTGATCGGCGGATTGCTCGCCGCGGCAGGTGCCCACGCCGCGGATAGCGATTCCGCGCGCTGGCAGCACGAAGCCAAGGCGGTCACCGTCGTCCGCGATGACTGGGGCATTGCCCATGTTCATGGCAAGCGCGATACGGACGCGGTATTCGGCATGGCGTATGCGCAGGCCGAAGACGACTTCAACCGCGTCGAGACCAATTACCTCACATCGCTGGGCCGTACTGCTGAAGCCGAAGGCGAATCCGCACTTTGGCAGGACTTGCGACAGAAACTCTTCGTCGATCCCGTGACATTAAAAGCCGACTATGCGCGAAGCCCATCGTGGCTGAAGGCGCTGATGGATGCCTGGGCAGATGGCCTCAACTATTACCTCGCCACGCATCCTGGCGTGCATCCCAGGGTGATCACGCATTTCGAGCCGTGGATGGCGCTGAGTTTCAGCGAAGGCAGCATCGGCGGCGATATTGAGCGCGTATCGACGAAGGATCTGCAGGCCTTCTATGGCAAGGACCCCCAGGGCGCGTTGGCTCAAGTGACCCCGCCCTCCAGCTGGTGGGAACCGACCGGCTCGAACGGAATTGCCATCGCACCGAAGCTCACGGTCAATGGCCACGCCTTGCTGCTGATCAATCCGCATACCTCGTTCTTCTTCCGCTCCGAGTTGCAGATGTCCAGTGACGAAGGGCTCGATGCTTACGGCGCGGTCACCTGGGGTCAGTTCTTCATCTACCAGGGATTCAACAAGCATATCGGGTGGATGCACACCTCCACCGGCGCCGACGTGGTGGACGAGTTCGCCGAGACAATCGAGCGCAAGGACGGCAAGCTGTTCTATCGCTACGGCAACGACATGCGCCCGGTGGCGTCGCGCGACATCGTCGTGCCCGTGCGCTCGGCGGACGGTTCACTCACTGAGCGGCATTTCACCGTATACGCCACGCATCACGGCCCCATCGTTCGAGCTCTGGGCGACAAGTGGATCGCGGTTGCGCTGATGAACAAACCGCTGGACGCTTTGCAGCAAAGCTGGCTGCGCACAAAGGCCAACGATTATGCGGCCTATATGAAGGTGGCTCAGTTCAAGGCCAATTCGTCGAACAACACTATCTACGCCGACGACAAGGGCAACATCGCTTATCTGCATCCGCAGTTCATTCCCAACCGCGACAACCGCTTCGATTACACCAAGCCTGTCGACGGTAGCGATCCGGCTACCGACTGGAAAGGATTGCTGCCTTTGGACAAGGCGCCCCACCTGCTCAATCCCCCGACTGGCTGGATCTTCAATACCAACGACTGGCCCTATTCGGCCGCAGGGCCTGATAGCCCCAAACAAGCGGACTATCCGCGCTACATGGATGCGGTGGGTGAGAATCCCCGCGGCCTGCATGCCACGCGGGTGCTCACAGGGCGGCGCGGTTTCACGCCGGCTTCGCTGATCGATGCGGCCTTCGATCCCTATCTGCCGGCGTTCGCGCGCCAGTTGCCAATCCTGATCGCCGACTACGATGCGCTACCCGCCAGCGATCCGTTGAAGCACCAGCTTGCCGGGCCCGTGGCGCTTCTGCGCACGTGGGACTACCGCTGGGGCGTTTCGTCGATGCCGACGTCGCTCGCCGTGTTCTGGGGCGACATCCTGTGGGACAAGGCCAGCAAGCTGGACACGGCCGAAGGTTTGTCCATCTACGATGTGATGGCGGAGAAAGCCGGTTCCCAGGCGCGCCTGGGTGCCCTGGCCGAGGCGGCTGACCGGCTGCAGAAAGATTTCGGCAGCTGGGGAGTTCCCTGGGGCGAAGTCAATCGCTTCCAGCGTGTCGATGGCGCGATCAAGCAGCGCTTCGACGATACAAAGCCGAGCATCCCCGTGCCCTTCACTTCATCACGCTGGGGCTCGCTGGCCTCGTTCGGCGCGCATCGCTGGCCGGGCACGAAGCGCTACTACGGCACCAGCGGCAACAGCTTCGTCGCGGTGGTGGAATTCGGCGACAAGGTGCACGCACGGGCGATCACCGCCGGTGGTGAAAGCGGCGATCCCACCTCGAAGCACTTCAACGACGAGGCCGAGCGTTACACCACGGGCAACCTGCGCACGGTGTATTTCTGGCCCGAGGAGCTCGAAGGCCATATTGAGCGTACGTATCATCCCGGTGAGTGAGCTTGCCAACCCCGAACACGTTGACGCCACCAGGAAAACAACCGTCACATAAATCGCCGGCAGGTTTGTCGAAATAACCTTTCGCCGTTCGACGTCCCCCTGAAAGCACCCATTCCGGGTGTAGTGCCCCCTCCCCTGGACCGGGTGGCACGCCAGCCGACGACGAAAGGAACCACCATGAACGCCGTGATTTCGCATCGCCCCGCCGCCGTGGCCGCCGGCCGCAGCGCCTTCTGGACACGTGCGGCCGTCCTTGGCATGGGGCTGCTCGCCATCTACCTCGGCGTGCCCTCGCCACTCATATACGCATGGGCGATCCGCGGCTCACGCCTGTTCTTTTCGGCGTTCACTTGATTGTTCCGCGGTTGGCTCGAAATCACTTTCTTCGTGCATAGCCAACCCATCGCTTCAGGATCAGCAAAAACAAAAGCGGGATGAAGGCGGCATACGCATACTGGCTCCTTGCCACGCCGGTGCCATACGGAAACCAGATGCCCGGAACGCCCAACATGTTGAGCTCCGTGGCGAACAGGCCAATGCCGACCAGGATGGCGGCGAGCGCTGCCAGATAAGCGGAAGGTTTCGCTGACCGGATCACGCCAAGGCCAATGATCCATAGATAGAGCGCGGCAAAGGCCACGCGCACGCCTTCGACCATCGTGTCGGCAGCCACTTTGAGGCCATGGGGCGCGTCCGGCATGAACCATGGGCGGCCAAGCCATGCGAAGACCAGGTAAACCACGGTGAGCGCGGTTATGGAATGGCGCAACCAGGGATATTTGTTTATGCCGAACCAGTCCCGCCAGGCCAGGGTCCATGTCGCCAGAACCAGCGGCCTGAGTATCACGGTGGTCCCGATGTCGGAGCAGCGCAAGCTCAGGACGTCCCACCAGTAATACACCGACTGGTTGGCGCGCAGGAGCGCAAGGAGAACCAGCCCGGCAGCCAGCCATCGGTAGGCATCGTGGGTTCTGCAGCAAATCAGTCCGAAAACCATGCATGCCAGCAGGATAAATGCGATCGGCTCGATCGCGTCCGCCACGTAGCCCTTGAACGTCTGCAGCCATTGCACCTGATGAAGCTGATCGATACTGGCGGCGTCGCCGATGATCGGCGCGACATGGATTCCGCCGTTGTCGTCACCGGCATCAAGGGGATCCATCCATACGCGAAAGGCAATCAGGTAGGTCTTCGTGTCCGTCGATGATGACGACGGCAACGGATACACACTCGGTCGCACGCCGAACACCGTTGGCCGGGTACCGGTGAAGGTGCCGGAGCCACCAAGGAGTTTTCCGTCTGCGTAAAGCTGGTAAGTCGAATCCACCAGGGTCGGCCCCGCCAAGTGGAGCGGGTTGTTCCCGCCGCCATCGACAGTGACTTTCAGCCGGTACCAGGCGTAACCGGTGTAGCCGGCATGGCCGCGCGGACTCCATCCGGATACGTACCCCGGCAGCCCCACATCGCCGTCATGGGCATTCGGTGCGGGAGTAAGGTCGACGGTTTCCCATGAGCTGTCATCGAAGTCCGGTGAAGACCAGCCAGGATCATCGCCGACATGGAATCGCCACGGCCCGTTCAAGGGGACGGTCGAATGCCCAAGGGTGATACGAGCGCCTGGGGCAGGCTCAGCCAACGCCAGGCGGCTTGCCGTGGCTAGCGCCACGAACATGCAAAAGAAAGCCAGGAGCCCCGAACGTCTCATCGCTTCATTCCCCCTATGTCTCCGGCAAAGCATAAGCGATCGCCGCTAAAGAGGGCGGCTATAATCTTTCCCATGCAAGTCGTCGATCCCACCGCCTACCGCCTTACCGTCGCCCCCATGATGGACTGGACCGACCGCCACTGTCGGTACTTCCATCGTCTGCTGTCGCCCCATGCGCGCCTCTACACCGAGATGGTAACCAGCGCGGCGCTGGTGCGTGGCAACCAGCTGCGGCTGCTCGAGCACAGCCACGAGGAACACCCCGTAGCCCTGCAACTGGGCGGCAGCGATCCGGTAGAGCTCGCAGCGGCGGCACGCATGGGTGCCGCGGCCGGTTACGACGAGATCAACCTCAATGTCGGTTGCCCGTCCGACCGCGTGCAGTCGGGGCGTTTTGGCGCCTGCCTGATGCGCGAGCCTGCCCTGGTGGGCGAATGCGTCCGTGCCATGGCTGCAGCGGTGGATATCCCGGTGACGGTGAAGTGCCGTATCGGCGTAGACGACCAGGACGAATACGCCGACCTGCAGCACTTCGCCCGCACCATGGTGTCAGCCGGCGTGAAGGTGTTGGTGGTGCATGCGCGCAAAGCCTGGCTGCAAGGGCTCAGTCCGAAGGAAAACCGCGAGATCCCGCCGCTGGACCATGGGCGCGTTTATCGCCTGAAGCAGGAATTTCCCGACCTCACCATCGTCATCAATGGCGGCATCACCACGGTGGAACAGGTGCAGGCACACCTGGCGCGGGTGGACGGGGTGATGCTGGGGCGCAGCGCGTACCACGACCCGTACCTGCTGGCCCAATGTGAGGAAGCCCTGTACGGCACCCCATTGCCGGGCCGGGTGCAGGTGCTCGAACACCTGCGCATCTATATCGAGGCCGAAATGGCCCGCGGCACGCAGTTCAAGCACATCAGCCGCCATATCCTTGGGCTTTTCCAGGGGGAAGCGGGTGCCCGGCACTTCCGCCGGACCTTGAGCGATGGTGCCCACCAGGACGGGGCAGGGTGGCCGTTGATGGAGGCGGCGATCGCTCCGCTGCGGCAGGTGGCATGAAAGGTTCCGCGCTCCTGAACGTCGATTCAGGACGAATTCAATGGCGCAGGGCATGATCGCATCGTTACCCGCGATGCCCCACATGAAAATCACGTTCCTTTCGCTAGTTTTCCTCGGGTTTGTGCTGTGCGCGCCTGCGTGGGCGTCTGACGTGGGGCTGACCCTCGAGGAAGCCGTGGCGAAAGTGCAGCAGGACACGGGCGGAAAGGTGTTGTCGGCCCAGACCCGCACACTGGAGCATGGTCTGACAACCGAGTATCGACTGAAGGTACTGACACCCGACGGACACGTCCGCGTGGTGCCGGTGCGAACTGAAACGGCCAAGATCCCCACGGCAACCCCTGGGGATACCAAGGAGAAACATTGATGCGCATCCTGCTTGTCGAGGACGAAGCCCCGCTCCGCGAGACCCTCGCCGCCCGCCTGAAGCGCGATGGATTTGCCGTGGATGCAGCCCAGGACGGCGAAGAAGGCCTGTACCTGGGCCGCGAAGTGCCCTTTGACCTGGCCATCATCGACCTTGGGCTGCCCAAGCTCTCGGGGATGGATCTGGTCAAGGCGTTGCGTGAGCACGGCCAGCGTTATCCCATCCTGATCCTTACCGCCCGTGGCAGCTGGCAGGACAAGGTCGAAGGCCTCAAGCATGGCGCCGACGATTACCTGGTCAAGCCCTTCCACGTCGAAGAGCTCCTGGCCCGCATCAACGCGCTGGTGCGCCGCGCCAGTGGATGGTCCAAGCCGATCCTGGCCTGTGGCCCGATCAAGCTCGACACCACGGCGCAGACAGTGACCTCCGATGGCCGCCAGGTCGACCTCACCAGCTACGAGTACAAAGTGCTCGAGTACCTCATGCTGCATGCCGGCGAGCTGGTGTCCAAGGCCGATCTCACCGAGCACATCTACCAGCAGGACTTCGACCGCGATTCGAACGTGCTTGAAGTGTTCATCGGCCGCCTGCGCCGCAAGCTCGATCCGGACAGCGCGCTGAAGCCGATCGAAACGGTGCGCGGCCGCGGCTACCGCTTTGCCATCCCGCGCAACGAGGCGGACGAGGAATAAAACCCAAGGCTCGGCGGGAGAGCCGCGCGTGCTGAAGTTCATCGAGCGGGTGATGGAACACAAGCCCCTGTCGCTTGCCGCCCGCGCGGCACTGGCGACGGGCTTCGCACTGGCTGCATTCCTCGGGCTTACCTGGCTGGCGCAGAACAAGGCGAACTACGCCAGCGAACTGTCGGCGATGCACGATCGCCTGCACAACTACGTGATTGCATTCATCACGGGCACCGAAGTGACGCGGGCGGGCAAGGTAACGCCGCCCGATTCGCCACCGCATCCGGATTTCTCCCGCCCGAGATCAGGCTTGTATGGCGTGATCCTCGGTGACGATGGCTACCGTTGGGAGTCGTCCTCGGCGCTGGGTAGCGATGTGGAATTCGCCCGCCGGTTGCCGATGGGTAACGAGACCTTCGAAGGGCCGATCGATACGCAAGCGGGGCGCTTGTACGTGTACAGCTTCGGCGTGGACATCGATCCGCAGAACGGCGGCAAGCCGGTACACCTGACCTTTACCGCGGCCCAGACCGAAGACCAGTTCGAACGCCAGGTAAGCACTTACCGCCGCACGCAGTTCCTGTGGCTGGCAACGCTTGGCCTGATGCTGATCCTGCTGCAGCTGCTTCTTCTGCGCTGGAGCCTGCTGCCGTTGCGACGGGTGTCCAGCGACCTGGCCCTGATCGAACGTGGCGACCGCGAGCACCTGGAAGGACCCTACCCGGTGGAGCTGATGGGCCTTACCGCTCGCCTGAACGCCTTCATCGATTCCGAGCGCGACCAGCGCACCCGCTACCAGAATACCCTGGCCGACCTCGCGCACAGCCTGAAAACACCGCTGGCGGTGGTCCGTTCGCAACTGGAAGCAGGTCTGGACGTGGCCCGTGCCGATGTCCTGGACCAGGTGCGCCGGATGGACGAGATCGTGGCCTACCAGTTGTCCCGTGCGGCCACCTCGGGGCGCAAGATCTTCGCCACGCCGGTGATGGTGTCCGCGCACGCGGAAGACCTCGTGCAGAGCCTTGAGAAGGTCTACGCCGGGAAGAACGTGCTGTGCGAGTTCGAGATCGAGGAAAAGGCCGCGTTCTATGGCGAGCAGGGCGACCTTCTGGAATTGATGGGTAATCTGCTCGAGAACGCCTTCAAATGGTCCAATCACCGCGTGTTGCTGACGGTGAAGTCCCGTCAGGGCGTGGTGAGGGGTCGTCCGGGGCTGTCAATGGCGGTGGAAGACGACGGTCCGGGCATCGCCGACGCTCACATCGAGCGCGTGCTGCAGCGGGGCGTACGGGGCGACGAACGGGTCAAAGGCCATGGCATCGGCCTTTCGATCGTGCAGGACATCGTCAAGGCGTACCAGGGCACCATGCATGTGGACCGCTCCGAGGAATTCGGCGGGGCAAGGTTTACCGTGGTGCTGCCACCGGGTTAGGGAATTACCAGATCGAGCCCGGGAGCAGGGCAGGCCAGCCGACATCAGGCTTGGCCGAGGCTGGAGCAGCATCGCCGCGGGTGCCATCGTCCGGAAGGTCGTCGCCGACGGCCGCTCGCGCATGCGTGGATCGGGTATTCGAGTGGGCGGGGATATCGTCGGGGTTGTGTACCGAACCACCCTGGCCATCCACGGCATGCGGGCTGGCATCGCTACCTGAGGAAGCGGCGGATGTAGCCAAGGTCCCACTGGCAGGAGATGCCACCACGGCCCCGCAGGCCAATAGGCCTAGCGCTAGACAGCCGTACTGTAGGAACCTGGTATGCATGGCAATACCCCTGTCTCCCCGGGGAGCTCCTGATAGTCGCAGAAACCTGCCGGACCTGCCAGTGCCCCACGAAAACGCCGAAAATGCGCGATGATGGCGCTTCCCCGGCGTGCTCCCCCTGGCCTGCGAGACTTCACCCACGATGCTCACACCAGCCGTGCTCGGCGCCCTGGCGCCCGGCCAACCCATATCCGGCGCTGTCCTGGCACGAACGGCCGGCGTAACCCGCGCTGCGATCTGGAAACAGGTCGAGACCCTCCGCCAGCGCGGCCTGCCGATCGAGGCCCGGGTCGGCGGCGGCTACCGTTTGCCCTGGCCCGTCCAGCTGCTCGAGGAAACCGCCATCCGCGACGGGCTTCCCGTGGTGGCCCGGCAGCGCCTGGGCGCGCTGGAGGTCCACTGGGAGCTCGATTCCACCTCCAGCGAGCTGCAGCGGCGCTTACCCGGCATCCCGGATTTGAGCATCGTGATGGCCGAATCGCAGACGGCAGGCCGCGGCAGGCGCGGCAAGTCGTGGATCTCGCCACCGGGATTGAATATCTACCTGTCGGTGGCCAAGCACTTCGATGCGGGGTTCGCCCGGCTTTCCGGACTTTCCCTGGCCATCGGCGTCATGGTGCTGCATGCCCTGGAAGACATGGGCATCCGTACGGCCGGACTTAAATGGCCCAACGACATACTTGCCGCGGACGCCAAGCTCGCCGGCGTGCTGGTGGAGCTTTCCGGGGAATTCCAGGGCCCGTGCACGGCCATCATCGGGATCGGCCTGAACATACGGGTGCCCGATGCCCTCCGTGAGGAAGCGGCGCAACCGGTCACCGATGTCGCCACGCTTAGCGGGGGCCAGCCACCGGATCGCAACCTGATGGCGGCGGCGCTCATTGCGCGGCTAGTCTCGGGCCTGGAGCAGTTCGAGCGTGAGGGTTTCGCGGCCTTCGTCGATCCCTACGCCTCGTTCGATCTTCTCGCCGGCCAACCCCTGCGCGTGATCGGCGCACAAGGTGAATTCCATGGCGTGGGTGCCGGCATCGATGGCCGCGGCGCACTTCTGGTGCGTGTGGGAAGCGATTTGAAACGCGTCGATAGCGCCGATGTCTCGGTGCGTCGCACGTGATTGCACTCCTGGACCTGGGTAATACGCGGGCAAAATTCGCGCTATGGGATGGCCACACCTTTATCAAGCGGGGCGTGGTCGCGTGGAACGACTCTGCTGCCTTTGCACTGGCTTCGGCGTGGGCGGATTGGCCACGTCCTGATCGGGTTGTGGCGGCTTCAGTGGTGGACAGCGTACGCGAGGCCATGGTGGATAACGCCGCTGTTGCTGCCTTCGACCGCCCACTGGAATGGTTGCACACACCTTCCCGGGCGTGTGGCGTGCGAAATGCCTATGCAGAACCTGCCCGACTTGGCGTGGATCGTTTCCTGGCCATGGTCCACGCCTATCGTTCCGGTCGCGCGCCATGCATCCTGGTGAGCGCGGGCACCGCCCTTACGCTGGACGCGCTGGCGGCCGACGGCAGCCACCTGGGGGGCCTGATCGCCCCGGGGGCGCAGCTGATGTACCAGTCGGTGCTGGGAGCAACCGCCAGGGTGAAGCCCGATGTCGTGGGCCAGGTAGTCGAAGCTGCCGACAATACCGCCGATGGTCTCTTTTCCGGTTGCTGGCACGCGGCGGCGGCTTTGGTGGAGCGCTTCAACGCACACATGGCGCCCCGGCTTGGCGGCCAACCCAGGCTGTTGGTGGGCGGTGGCGATGGCCAGGCATTGGCGGCCCTGGTCACCCTTGCCACCGAGCATGCCCCCGATGCCGTGCTGCTGGGCCTTGCCGCCTGTGCCACCGATGGACAGACCACGCTCGCCACATCGCCAGCTTCAGGTTAAAATCGCGGGCTGCGCCGGCATAGCTCAGTTGGTAGAGCAACCGCCTTGTAAGCGGTAGGTCCCCAGTTCGAATCCGGGTGCCGGCACCACCCCATGCGGTCTCCCGATGCTGCCTCGCCTGATCTTCGTGTTGCTGGTCGCGTTGAACATCGCCGTGGCAGCGTGGTTGCTGTTCGGCGGCGGCGGGCATTTCATCGGAGATGTCGCTGATGAAGGCGTGCCGCGGCTGAAGCTGGTGGCTGAAACGCAGCCAGCCATGCCGGTCGCGCCGGCGACGGTCGCTGCACCACCGGCGCCTTCGAACGCCAACACCGCCCAGGCCGTGGTCGCCGCGCCGCTCCCCGTATCGCCGATGGCATCGGCTCAGGTCCCCTCATCGAGCGCTTCAACGCCTCCTGCAACGCCGGGCAAGCTTGGGGTGGCGACGGCATCGAAGACCACTCGCCCGTCCAGCGACCAGCAGGCACCTGCACCTGTCGGCGTCTTGCCGCCACCCATCGAACCACCGCAGCGCCGTACTTTCCGTTGCGTGGCCCTGGGCCCGTTTGCCAGTGACGTCGATTCGCGCGCCGCGCGGAGCGCGCTGGGAGCCCTGGTGATTCGAAGCCGCACCCGGCAGGAAACCGCCAGCGTATCCCACGGCTGGCGCGTATTCCTGCCGCCGATGGATTCGCGCGAAAAAGCCACCGACATGGCTAGGCGCCTGGCGGCGAAGAACGTGAAGGATTACTTCGTGGTGCCGGCTGGCCCTGAACCCAATTCCATTGCCCTGGGCGTATTCAATGCCCAGGAGAACGCCCGCAAGCATCGCGACGAATTGGTGGCCTTGGGGTTCCCGGCCCGCATGGCCGAGCGGGTGGAATCCACGCCGTCGTACTGGCTCGACGTGGTGGTGGGCGAGGATGCGAAGGTGAACTGGCAGGCGCGTGCGCGTGCGCCGAAGATCCAGGCACGGTCGACCGGCTGCTTCCAGTAACAAGGCTGGGCGTTAACCTGTCCCATAGTATCCTTCGACTCCCCAAGGCCCTGCTGCCGACGTGTGTCGCGGCGGCCTGGGTCGACTGAGATTCTATGAACAAATCAGTGGTTTTGATCGGCGCGCCGACCGATATCGGCGCCGGCCATCGCGGTGCGTCCATGGGCCCTGAGGCCCTTCGCGTAGCCAATCTTGCCGCCAGGCTCGCCCGTCGCGGCCTTGCCGTCGTCGACCGGGGCAACCTGGCTGGCCCGCTGAACCCATGGCAGCCGCCGGTGGACGGATACCGTCACCTGCCCGAAGTGGTGGCCTGGAATCGCGCGGTGTACGAGGCGGTGTACCGCGAACTGCACGATGGCAACGTGCCGATCATGCTTGGCGGCGACCATTGCCTGGCGATCGGCTCGATCACCGCCGCCGCGCGCCATGCGCGCGAGGCGGGCAAGAAGCTCCGCGTGTTGTGGCTCGATGCCCACGCCGACTTCAACACCAGCCAGATCACGCCCTCAGGCAACATCCACGGCATGCCCGTGGCCTGCCTGTGCGGCCATGGTCCGGACGAGCTCACCATGCTTGGCGGGTCGAAGCCTGCAACCCTGCCCGATGTCTTCCGTCAGATCGGCATCCGCTCGGTGGACGAGGGTGAAAAGAAGTTCGTGCATGAAGCGGGTATCGACATCTACGACATGCGCTACATCGACGAGATCGGCATCAAGGCGTCGATGGAGGAAGCGCTGGCGGACATCGACCAGGATACCCACCTGCACGTGAGCTTCGACGTCGATTTCCTCGATCCTGCCATCGCTCCTGGCGTGGGCACCACGGTACGTGGCGGCCCGAACTACCGCGAGGCCCAGCTGGTGATGGAGATGATCGCCGACACCGGGCGCGTGGCGTCGCTGGACATCGTGGAACTGAATCCGGCCTTCGACAAGCGCAACCAGACGGCCAAGCTTGCGGTGGACCTGGTGGAATCGCTGTTCGGCAAGTCCACGCTGATGCGCTAGCCGTCCCGGGGGAATCCACCCCGCTGCGGCAGCGCGCCGCGTCACGCGACTGGGCGGCCGCCGGCTCGCCGGGCTAAACTCGACCGGCTTCCCCACGAACGAGCCCCATGCAGACCCGCGTCCTTACCGGCATTACCACTACGGGCACGCCGCATCTTGGCAACTATGTCGGTGCGATCCGGCCCGCCATCGCCGCCAGCCACGATGCCGGCGTCGATGCGTTCTACTTCATGGCCGACTACCACGCCCTGATCAAGAGCGACCAGCCCGCGCGCATCGAACGTTCCCGGCTGGAGATCGCTGCCACGTGGCTTGCCTGTGGGCTGGATCCGGCGCGGGTCACCTTCTACCGGCAGTCGGATATTCCGGAGATCCCGGAATTGACGTGGCTGTTGACGTGCGTCACATCCAAGGGACTGCTCAACCGTGCCCATGCCTACAAGGCGGCGGTGGATCGCAATGTTGCCGAGGGCGAGGACAGCGATGCCGGCATCACGGCCGGCTTGTACATGTACCCGGTACTGATGGCCGCCGATATCCTGGCCTTCAACGCCAACAAGGTGCCGGTGGGCCGTGACCAGATCCAGCACATCGAGATGGCGCGCGACATCGCGCAGCGTTTCAACCATCTGTACCGCGGTACGTTCTTCACGTTGCCCGAGGCCCTGATCGAGGAGCAGGTGGCCACCTTGCCGGGTCTGGATGGACGCAAGATGTCCAAGAGCTACGACAACACCATCGCGCTGTTCGAAGGCGGCCCCAAGCGGCTGCGCGAAACCATCATGCGCATCGTCACCGATTCACGGGCGCCGGGCGAAGCGAAATGCCTGGACGATTCGGCGCTGTTCACCCTCTACCAGGCTTTCGCCAGCCGCGCGGAGACCCAGGTGTTCGGCAAGGCCCTGGAAGACGGCATGGGCTGGGGTGAAGCGAAGGAGATCCTGTTCGAACGCATCGAAGACGACGTGGCACCCATGCGCGAACGCTACGATCAATTGATCGCCCGGCCCGGCGACATCGAGGACATCCTGGTCGAGGGCGCGGCGAAGGCGCGGTCTATCGCGGCTCCCCTGGTGGCGCAGCTGCGTGATGCGGTGGGCCTTCGCCGCATGAATACCGTCGCGACGCCGGCAGGCAAGGCGACGGTGGCCAAATCAGACAAGATGCCGCGTTTCGCCAGCTTCCGCGAAGACGACGGCTCGTTCCGTTTCCGGCTTTTCGGCGCTGAAGGCGACGAACTGCTGCTGTCGCGGAAGTTTGCCGATCCCAAGCAGGCCGGCGCCCTGCGCCAGCGATTGCAGACGCTCGGCGGAGGGCAGGCACAGCTGGACGCCGAAGGCCTTGCGTATCGCCTGGTGATTGATGGCGAGCCGGTGGCGATCAGCCCGGGATACGCCGACGACACATCGCGCGATGCGGCCATGCAGACCCTGCGTGCCGCACTCGACACCCTGGCGACGGCGTAACAGCCATGCGGTTTCTTGCCATCGCATTGCTTGCGCCGTGGTTGCTGGTACTGGCCTGGGCTTATTGGACGTATCCGAAGTCACTGCCACGCCACGCGGCGCAGCGTGTCTTCGATGCCGTGGCAATCGTGCTTGCCGTGGTGGTTGCGGTGGTGCTGTCACTGGTGGCGTTCGACGCTGTCCAGATCAAGCAGGTGGGCGCATTCGGCCCTGAAAGCGGGTCGATCTGGAAGCAGGTCATGCCGGCGCTGTACGGCTACTTCTCGTTCATGGCCGTGCTGGCGCTGGCGTTGTGGTTGCGCTGGATGATCTGGCGCACGCGCCGAAGCTGACTTTTCGACGTCAGCCGCGCAGGCGCAATGTCAGGCCGCGAAGGAAGAGACGCAGCAACTGGTCACCGCAGGCACGGTAATTGGCATGTCCGGGTTGCCGGAACAGCGCGTTGAGCTCGGTCTTCGATACAGCGAAGTCCGCCGAGGCGAGGATGTCGATGATGTCCTGGTCCTTCAGTTCGAAGGCAACGCGCAGCTTCTTCAGCACCAGATTGTTGGTGATGCGTTTTTCCACCGGGCGGGGTGGCCGGGAGTCGTCACGCCCACGGCGAAACACGATAAGGCCATCGAGCACATGGGCCATGATGCGGTCGTTGCATGGGACGAAGCCCGGCGCATCGTCTTTTTCGAGCATGCCATGGACCTGCTCGGCAGTGATCTCAAGGCCGCCCAGGGTAGCCAACTGCACCACATGGCCGTCGGCGAGGTCCAGCATGTAGCGCACGCTGCGCAGGATGTCGTTGTTGAGCATCGGCGTAGTCTAGCGGGGGAGGCCGGAATTTTTGCGTTTTTCACGCTGGTCGCGCTAGAACGGCAGCCTTTCCCGACGGAGCGTCATGCCATGCACCATAGCCGCCTGTGTGCCCTTGTCATCGACTGCAAGGACGACGACCTCAAGCCCGATACGGTGTTCTGGAGCGGTGCACTGGGCAAGCCGATCGTAAGCTTCGACCAGGACGGGGACGGCAAGTACGCCGAGCTCGGTACCTCGGCCGATGAACTGATCGTCCTGCTGCAGCGCGTGGATCACGAGCCGCGGGTACACCTGGACATCGAGACCGACGATCTGGAAGCGGAAGCTTCGCGACTGGAAAAACTCGGTGCCAGCCGCGTGGCCAAGGTGCATGACCGCTGGTGGGTGATGCAGGCCCCCAGCGGTCACCGTTTCTGCGTGGTCAAAAAGCAGCGCGAATCATTCGGGCCGCACGTCAATACCTGGGATTAGTTCGGCGCCGCCAGGTCGTCCATCATCGCCTTGAGGAACCGCGCCGCCTCGCCGCCGGTGGCCGCGCGGTGGTCGAAGGTAAGCGACAACGGCATGCGGCGATGGACCTCGATACCGCCCATCACGGCGACCACATCGTGGCTGAGCTTGCCGGCGCCGATGATGGCAACCGTCGGCGGAACCACCACGGGGCTGGCGTAACGGCCGGCGAACATGCCGAAGTTCGACAGGCTGATGGTGTAGCCGGAGAGCTCCGATGCCGGGATCGAGCGATCCTCCACCTGGGCGCGCAGGCGCTTGATCGCACCACGCACACCCGCGGCGTCGAGCATGTCGGCGTTGCGCAGGGCAGGCACGAACAGGCCGTCGTCGGTGTCCACCGCGATGCCGATATCCACCTGCGGATGCAAGGTACGCGTGAGGTTCTTGCCGTCGAACCATGCGTTCAGCGCCGGCACCGCCTTGCAGGCGGTAACGATCGAGCGCACAAGTCGGGCGGTGATGTCCTGCTTGCCGATCCAGGCATGGAGGTCGGCGTCGTCCACGATGGTGGTGGGCACCACCTGGGCGTGGGCATCGGCCATCACCCGCGCCATGTTGCGGCGTACGCCCTTGAGCTGTTCGGGCTGGCCCATCACGGCCTGCGACGGCGGACCGGTGCGCACGGGCTTGCCAGCCAGCGAGACGGCGCTGCGCTGCGGCGCGGCAGTGGGCTCGGGCAGTTCTGGCGCCAGGTGGCGCGCGCCAGCCGGACGGGCAGGGGCTGCGCCCTGGGCAGCCGAGCCATTGGCGGCGGCTTCCTTCACGTCCTTCATGGTGACCACGCCGTCGGCGCCGGTCGGCCGCACGCGGCTGAGGTCGATCTTCAGCTTCTTCGCCAATGCACGCACGGCAGGTACCGCCTTGACGCCGCCGGCGCTCGATACCTGCTCAGTGTGCACGGCGTTGCCGCTGACCATCGCGCCGACCACGGTGCCTTCGTCCTCGCGGTCAGGCTTGCCGTTAGTGTCGATCTCGCCGCCCTCGTCGGAGGCGACTACCTTGGCGGCGTTGTCTGGCGCGGGGCTGCCCACGCCCTTCTTCGGGCCATGGTGATGGCCGGTGGCTTCGGCGTCGGCGCGCTGTTTGGCGTTGGGGTCGATCTCGACGTCGGCCAGGGCCGCACCGGTTTCGATGATGTCGCCGGCGGCGCCGTGCAGTTTCGTTACCTTGCCAGAGAACGGCGAGGGGACGTCCACGACGGCTTTGGCGGTTTCCATCGACACCAGCGGGGCATCGAGCTTGACGGTGTCGCCTTCCTTGACGTGCCATTCCACGACGGTGGCGTCAGGCAGGCCTTCGCCGAGGTCGGGAAGGTAAAAGGTCTTGATATCGGCCATGGGGTCGGTCTCGTTGGATGCTTTATTTAGCTGACGGCGAGCGTGCGTTTGGCCGCGTCGACGATGCGTTCGACACTGGGCAGGTACTTCATTTCCAGGCGGAACAGCGGGATGTGCGTGTCGTAGCCGGTGACGCGCTGCACCGGGGCCAGCAGGTCGTAGAAGCACTCTTCCATCAGGCGCGCGGCGATCTCGGCGCCGAAGCCGGCGGTACGCGGGGCTTCGTGGATGATCACGCAGCGGCCGGTCTTGGTGACAGACTCGGCGATGGTGTCGAAGTCCAGCGGGGTAAGCGTGGCCACGTCGATCACCTCGGCGCTGATGCCTTCCTCGGCCAGCGCGTCGGCGGATTCCAGCGCTTCCTTCACCTGGGCGCCCCAGGTGACCAGGGTAACGTCGGTGCCGTCGCGCAGCACGAAGCACACGTCCAGCGGCAGGGCCTCGCCGTCGTCGGGAACTTCTTCCTTGTACTGGCGGTAGATGCGCTTCGGCTCGAAGAACATCACCGGATCCGGATCGCGGATCGCCGCCAGCAGCAGGCCGTAGGCGCGCGCCGGCGAGGACGGCAGCACCACGCGCAGGCCCGGGATGTTGGTGAAGAGGTGTTCGTTGGCTTCCGAATGATGTTCCGGTGCGCGGATGCCGCCTCCCCAGGGGGCGCGCCACACGGCCGGTACCGTCATGCGGCCACGGGTGCGGTGGCGCAGGCGCGCGGCGTGACAGGCGATCTGCTCCATCATCGGATAGATGAAGCCTTCGAACTGCGCCTCGGCCACGGGCTTCATGCCCTGGACGGCCAGGCCCACCGTGAGGCCGGCGATGGTGGTTTCATCCAGCGGCGTGTCCAGCACGCGCAGTTCGCCGAATTTTTCCTGCAGGCCCTGGGTGGCGCGGAACACGCCGCCGTTGACGCCGACATCTTCGCCCAGCACCACGACGGAATCGTCGTGCGCCATTTCATAGGCAAGCGCCTGGGTTACCGCTTCGATAAGGGTGATCTGTGCCATGAATATTCTTCTTATCCGTGCGACTTGCGGTCGAGGTCGATGGCCTGCTGGCGCTGGGCGACGAGGTCGGCGGGGAGTTCGGCGTAGAGGTAGTCGAACATCGCTTCCACCGGCTGCGTCTTGGTCTGCAGGTAGGCGTCCACTTCGCCATCCATCCAGTCGTCGCACTCGGAAGCCCAAGCCTTTTCCTTGGTTTCGTCCCAGGCACCCTTGGCTTCGAGCCATTTGCGCAGGCGGGGTACGGGATCCTTCGTCCAGGCTTCCTTGACTTCGTCCTCGCCGCGATAGCGGCGGGCATCGTCGGCGGTGGTGTGGTCGCCCAGGCGGTAGGTCACCGCCTCGATCACGCTGGCGCCCTCGCCCTTGCGGGCGCGGTCGAGCGCATCTTCCATCGCCTTGCGCACGGCGATGATGTCGTTGCCGTCCACCTGGATGGTCGGAAGGCCCGCGGCAATAGCCTTCTGCGCCAGGGTTTCGGCGCCGGACTGGATCTTGCGGGGTACCGAGATGGCCCACTGGTTGTTCACGATCACCGCCACCAGCGGCAGGTTCTGCGCGCCGGCCACGTTGATGGCGCCGTAGAAGTCCCCCTTCGACGAACCGCCGTCACCGATGGTGCACACGGCCACGCGCTTCTCGTTGCGGATCTTGAAGGCCAGCGCGGAACCGGCAGCGTGCAGGCACTGGGTGCCGATAGGTACGCACCAGGCGAAGTCGTGGGCGGGTGCCTTGGCGAAATCGTTGCCACGCTCGTCGCCGCCCCAGTACATGTACACCTCGCGCGGCTGTACGCCGCGGTAAAGCTGGGCGCCGTATTCGCGGTAGCTCACGGCGAGGGAATCTTCGCGCTTCATGGCCGAGCCGATGCCCACGTGGGCGGCTTCGTGGCCCAGGCACGAGGCGTACGTGCCCAGCTTGCCGGTACGCTGCAGGGCAACGGATTTGGCATCGAACACGCGGGTGGAAACCATCAGTTTGTAGAGCTCGACCATCTGGTCGAGATCCTTGGCAAAGGCGGGGAGATCCTTGCGGACTTCCTTGCCGTCCTTGTCAAGGTATTGCAGGTATTCAATTTCGAACTTGGCGGCGATGGACACGACTCGCTCCGGATGGGGAATATTTTTTTGAAGGAGGCGCCAACCCATCCAGTGGGGCCTTGCGCACATCCGCCAGGGAAGGCCGGTTCCGTGGGGACCGCCCTTGATATCAGGGCAATTATGACCGTTCAAGGGACACCGCAGCATCAATCACGTTCAACTCGATGCCAAGCCATTGTTTTATATGAAGACGTTCACAAGCGTCGAGGGAATTGGAGCGACCCGTTATATTCCACCCATGACCTCCAAACCGTCCCCCGCCGCGCCCGCTCCGACCGACCGCCTGGAACCGGGTATGGCGACCGATCTCGATGGCCGCATGACCTACGGCGATTATCTGCAATTGACTACGTTGCTATCGGCGCAACAGCCGCGAAGCGTGCCGCCGCACCACGATGAGATGCTGTTCATCGTGCAGCACCAGACCTCCGAGCTGTGGCTGAAGCTGATGATCCACGAGTTGCGGGCGGCGATCGCCTGCCTGCGCGCGGATGACGTCGATTCCACCCTGAAGATCCTTGCCCGCGTGAAGCAGGTGCAACGGCAGTTGTACGAGCAGTGGGCCGTGCTTGCCACGCTTACGCCGGCCGAGTACCACGAGTTCCGCGAGATCCTGGGCCCGTCGTCGGGGTTCCAGTCGCTGCAATACCGCGTGGTGGAATTCATGCTGGGCAACAAGCACGGCGATATGCTCAAGGTATTCGCGCATAACCGGGCAGATTTCGAAGCCTTGCGCCAGGTATACGAGGCGCCGAGCCTTTACGATGAGTTCCTCAGGTTCCTGGGCCGCCGCGGCCACGCGGTGCCCGCCGAGCTCCTCGACCGCGACTTCACCCAGCCGTATCCGCGCAGCGATGCTCTGCTGCCGGCGCTCAAGCGCATCTACGAGGCGCCCCACGATCATTGGCCCGAATACCACCTGTGCGAGCAACTGGTGGATATCGAGGAAAACTTCCAGCTCTGGCGTTTCCGCCACATGAAGACCGTGGAGCGGATCATCGGCTACAAGCCGGGCACGGGCGGCTCGTCCGGCGTGGCGTTTTTACGTCGGGCGCTCGAGCAGACGTTCTTCCCCGAATTGCTGGAAGTCCGCACGCAACTGGGGACATAAAGTCCGCCCAACTTCGCAGGATGTTGCGATGCATCGTTGACGAAGCCTTGCCCGGCGGGTGAAGGTACTCATCGACGACAACACGGAACAGGGGATCGCCATGACCCAGGCAGCCACGGAAAGCATGCCGCCGGATTTTCCCACCACGATGGGCCATCCACGGCCGTTGTGGATGCTCTTCATGACCGAGTTCTGGGAACGCTTCGCGTTCTACGGCATTCGCTGGGCCCTGGTGCTGTACATCGTGGCGCAGTTCTTCGGTGGCGATTCCACCGGCGAGCAACCGGCCAGCCGTACCTATGGCGCGTATCTGGCGCTGGTCTACGCCTCGGCCATCTTCGGCGGCTACGTGGCCGACCGCGTGCTGGGTTACCAGCGGTCGATCCTGGTCGGGGCGGCGGTCATGGCGGCGGGGCTGTTCCTGATCGCCTTCCCGGAAAAACACATCTTCGAACTGGGCCTTGCCACGGTGATCGTGGGCAATGGTCTTTTCAAACCGAACATTTCCACCATGGTCGGCAAGCTCTACGGGGTGGCCGACGAACGCCGCGACAGCGGCTTCACCATCTTCTACATGGGTATCAACTTAGGCGCGCTGATCGCGCCGGTGATCACCGAGTACCTGGCCAAGGCGGTGTTCGGCAGCCTGGACATGCCCAGCTACAAGGTAGTGTTCATGGCCTCAGGCGTGGGCATGATCATCAGCCTGTTCTGGTTCTGGTTCGGGCGCCGCGGCCTGAAGGATATCGGCCTGCCGCCGCCCGGTGGCGAGAGCCTGAAACGGGTGGCCTATGTGCTGGTGGGCATCGTGGCCGGCATCCCGGTGATGTACCTGTTGCTTGCCGTGGGCGCCGGGTTCCTGCAGTGGGTGCTCAGCATCCTCTTCGTGGCCCTGGCGGTATTGCTGCTGGTCGAAGGCATCCGCGAGGGCCGCGTGCAGCGCGACCGGGTGATCGCCATGCTGATCATCTTCGCCTTCAACGTGCTGTTCTGGATGTTCTTCGAGCAGGCGGGCAGTTCCTTCACCTTCCTGGCCGACAAGATCGTCAACCGCCAGCTGGGTGACTTCGCGTTCCCCACGGCGTGGTTCCAGTCGGTGAACTCACTGGCCATCATCGGCCTTGCGCCCGTGCTTGCCTATATCTGGATCCGCATGGGGCGGCTGAACCCGTCGATCCCGCGCAAGTTCGGCCTGGGGCTGATCTTCAACGGCCTGGCCTTCGCGCTGCTGATGCTGGCGCTCTCGGACATGGTGGATGTGTCGGGCAAGATCCCGTTCTGGACGCTTTTCATGGTGTACGTGATCCAGTCGGTGGGCGAGCTTTGCCTGTCACCGATCGGCCTTTCCATGGTGACGAAGCTCGCGCCGCTCCGCCTGGTGGGCTTCGGCATGGGGGGCTGGTTCCTGTCCACCGGCATCGGCAACAACCTGTCCGGCATCTTCGCAGGCCACGTCAGCGGCGAGACGGGCATGACCACCGCCTCGGCGCTGGATGGATACACCTTCGGCTTCTGGTCGCTGATGGGCGCGGGTGTGCTGCTGTTCCTGATCGCCCCGCTGATCAACCGGCTGATGCATGGGGTGAAGTAACCCCGCCGTTTACGCTGAAAGTTTTTCCAGGATGCGCAGCAGCCAGGTGCGTTCCTCGGCATCGAGCACGGCGAAGAACTCCGTTTCGTGGGCACGCGCCTGGGGCGCCACCTCATCGTGGATCGCCCAGCCCGCGTCGCTCAGGCGCAGCACCGAGCGCCGCTTGTCATCGTCATGGGTTTCGCGATTCACACGCCCGGATTTGACCAGCCGGGCCAGCGCGCGGCTCACCGCCACCTTGTCCATGGCGGTGCGCTCGGCTACGTCGCGGGCTGACACATCCGGAAATCGCGCGAGGACCGCCATGACCCGCCATTCGGTCATGGTCAGGCCGAAGCGCGACTCGTAATCCGCGGCGATGGCCTGGCTGATGGTGTTGGAGACGATCGACAACCGGTAGGGCAGGAACTGCTCCAGGGCCAGCGGGTGGTGGGTTGAGTCGGCCATCGTGTTGCGACACTCCTTGCAAATGGTTTCAAGTGAAACTATAACGTAGGCTATGGCAGCATTGAGCCTGTCTTCTCCAGGAGAATTCCATGAGTGCCCAGCCCAACGCCGGCATGCAGGTGACCACATTCGAGAACCCGCAGGGGGTGGACGGCTTCGAATTCGTTGAGTTCGCCGCACCCGATGCCAGCCTCCTGCATACCCTTTTCCCCAGGCTCGGCTTCACGGCCGTGGCCCGGCACAAGTCCAGGGCGATCACCCTGTACCGGCAGGGTGAGTGTAACTTCCTGGTGAACGAAGAGCCCGGCTCGTTCGCTGCGGATTTCGTCGCCAAACACGGCCCCTCGGCCTGTGGCTTTGCCATCCGTTTCAACCGGCCGGCCACCGAAGTGCAGAAGACGGCCCTGGCCAACGGTGCGGAACTGATCCCCGCCCGAACCGATACCCTGGCCCTGCAGGTGCCCACCATCCTTGGTATCGGCGGCGCCGCGCTGTACCTGATCGACCGTTACGGTGCCACGGGCGATGCCTATGCGCAGGAGTTTGAATACCTGCCTGGCGTCGACCGCCACCCGAAGGGCTTCGGCCTCACCTTCATCGACCATCTCACGCACAACCTGTATTTCGGCAACATGCAGCAGTGGTCCGATTACTACGAGCGCCTGTTCAACTTCCGCGAGATCCGCTACTTCGACATCAAGGGTGCCAAGACCGGCCTGGTATCCAAGGCGCTGACCGCGCCCGACGGCATGGTGCGCATCCCGCTGAACGAGAGCGCGGATGAAAAATCCCAGATCAATGAATACCTGCACGAGTACAAGGGCGAGGGCATCCAGCACATCGCCATGTTCACCGACAATATCTATGAGTCGGTGGAAGCGATGCGCGCCCAGGGGGTTCAGTTCCTCGATACGCCCGACACGTATTTCGAAGTGATCGACATGCGTGTGCCCAATCACGGCGAGGATGTCCCGCGCCTGCAAAAGAACAAGATCCTGATCGACGCGGATACCGAAACCAAGACGAAACTGCTGCTGCAGATATTCACCCAGAACAACATCGGGCCCATTTTCTTCGAGATCATCCAGCGCAAGGGCAACGACGGTTTCGGCAACGGCAATTTCACTGCCTTATTCGAATCCATCGAGCGCGACCAGATGCGCCGCGGCGTTCTTTAAAACGGCAATGGCCGGGCGCGTGACCGCCCGGCCATCGTCGATGCCGCGGGTGTAGGTGACCTCAGTGGAATGGCATGCCGTTGCGAAACATGGCCATGAACACCGCGCCGAAGAACACGGCGTACAGCACGGCGATGATGATGCCGATCAGGTAAAGCACACCCTGGATCACGAAATAGGTGCGAAGTTTGGACAGCGCTTCCTTCATCGCCATGGCGTCGCCGCTGAGCTGGGCGCGCTCGATGGCACCGGCGGACTGCATCACCAGCACGCCGATCCAGATCGGCAGCCAGGCGATGACGATGCCAACGATGGTGATGGCGGTCATCGCCCCCTGGATGATGAACATGATGCCGACGAACTTCATCCAGCCACTGCCGGAAGAAAGCGGAACAGCAAGATCACTGACGGTATTGGACACGGTTGTGCCGTACGGCGGTGGAGCCATGGACTCGGACATGCAGATCCCCTCGATTTGAATTTGGTTTTTTTACGCCTGCCCCTGGCTGCAATGGCGCGCGGGCACGATAGCATCCACCCTTGACGCTTTGCCAACGCATGGAACCGATGATGACCAGCACCTTGCGCTACCAATCGGGTTTCGCCAACGAATTCGCCACCGAGGCGCTGGAGGGCGTGTTGCCCCGCGGCCAGAACTCGCCGCAGCGCGTGGCCGGCGGCCTGTATGCCGAGCAGCTCAGCGGCAGCGCCTTCACCGCGCCGCGCCATACCAACCGGCGAAGCTGGCTCTATCGCATCCGGCCAGCGGCGATGCACGAACCCTTCGTTCCGCGTGAGCATGCCCGTTTCCACAACCGCTTCCACGAGGCACCGGCTACGCCCAACCAGCTGCGCTGGGATCCCATGCCCGCGCCGCCGGCCGATACCGATTTCGTCGATGGCCTGGTCACCTATGCCGGCAACGGCGGCGCGGACGAACACGCCGGCTGCGGCATTTACCTCTACGCCGCCAACCGTTCGATGCAGGGCCGTTATTTCTACAGCGCAGACGGCGAACTGCTGGTCGTGCCGCAGGACGGACGGCTGGTACTGCACACGGAATTGGGCGTGCTCGACGTGGCTCCGCTCGAGATCGCGGTGATCCCGCGCGGCGTGCGTTTCCGCGTGGATCTCCCCGATGGCGCGGCCCGGGGTTATGTGGCGGAGAATTTCGGTGCCGCGCTGCGCCTGCCGGACCTTGGGCCCATTGGCGCCAACGGCCTGGCGTTGCCGCGCGATTTCCTCACACCCGTGGCGGCGTATGAGGATATCGATGGCGATTTCGAACTGGTGGCAAAATTCCAGGGGGGATTGTGGTCGGCACGCATCGACCACTCCCCGCTGGACGTGGTGGCCTGGCACGGCAACTACGCGCCCTACAAATACGATCTGGAGCTCTTCAACACCATCGGCTCGATAGCGGTGGACCATCCTGATCCGTCGATCTACACCGTGCTCACCTCGCCCAGCGATACCCCGGGTACGGCGAACATGGATTTCGTCATCTTCCCGCCGCGCTGGCTGGTGGCCGAACACACCTTCCGGCCACCGTACTTCCACCGCAACGTGGCCAGCGAGTTCATGGGCCTGATCAAGGGCGCTTACGACGCCAAGGCCGGCGGTTTCGTGCCCGGTGGCGCCAGTCTGCACAACTGCATGAGCGGCCACGGGCCCGATGCCGCCAGTTTCGAGAAGGCCAGCGCCGCCGATACCGGCAAGCCGGACCACGTCACCAGCACCATGGCCTTCATGTTCGAGACACGGCGAGTGATCCGCCCGGTGGCACAGGCCCTGGCTTCGCCGCAGTTACAGGGCGATTACTACAGCTGCTGGCAGAATATCCACCGGCACTTCAATCCGGAATCGTGATGAACAAACCAGTCCTGCTGTCCGCGCTGCTGGCCCTCGGCCTTGCCGGCTGCGAAAAAGAAGCCGCCGACACCTCACAGATGGCGCCGCCACCAGCCCAGTCCGCGGCCGATGCCGCGCCCGCGCCGCCTCCGGGTCCGGCCCCGGGAAGCACCGCGGGCCCGCCCGAAGGCTCGGCGATGGTGGCGCCGGTGGCGCCCGCCGACCAGCTCGGCAGCGACGTCATGGGCTTCCAGGACCTCCGTTGGGGCATGTCGGTCGCCGATCTCCGCGCCGCATGGAAATCCCCGCTCGCCCCCGCCACGCTCACCGATGCCAATGCCTGCGCTTTCCTGGCGCCCCCGAAGGAAAGCCGCGACATTGCCTTCATGGTGCAGGACGGTGTGTTGAAACGCGTGGACGTGCGCCAGGGTGACACCATGGCGCCCGGCGGTGGCCGCATCGGCATGACAGCCAACGAGATCGCCGGGCTCTACAAGGACAAACTGGCGGTGCAGCCGAACAAGTACCTCGCCAACGCGAAGGATCTGATCGTCACACCGTCCCCGCAGGCCCAGGCGCGCATTGTCTTCCAGGCCGGCCCCGACGGCATCGTTTCGCGCTGGCACATGGGTGTGCCGCCGCAGGTGCTGTACGTCGAAGGTTGTGGCTGATCCCTCCCCAAGGAAATACCGATGAAGCTGGCATCACTCAAGGAAGGCGGCCGCGACGGCACGCTTGTCGTGGTCAGTGGCGACCTCACCACCGCCGTCCCCGCCACGGGGATCGCGCCGACCCTGCAGGCCGCGCTGGACGATTGGGAAAACCTTGCGCCGCGGCTGAATGCGCTGGCGGAAGACCTGGCCAACGGCAACGCGAAGGGAGCCTTTCCCCTGGACATCAGCCGCCTGGCCGCGCCGCTGCCACGTGCCTATGAATTCGTCGACGGCAGCGCCTACCTGCCGCACGTCGAACGCGTGCGGCGCGCCCGCGGCGCCGAAGTGCCCGAGTCTTTCTACACCGATCCCCTGATGTACCAGGCCACCAGCGCCGGATTCCTTGGGCCCCGTGATCCGGTGGTGGTGCCCAGCGAAGACTTCGGCATCGACCTTGAAGCCGAGGTGCTGGTGGTAACCGACGACGTACCCATGGGCGTGAGCGTCGAGGTGGCCTCCGAACACATCCAGTTGGTGGGGCTGGTCAACGACGTCTCGCTGCGCGGCCTCATCCCCAACGAACTGGCCAAGGGTTTCGGCTTCCTGCAATCCAAGCCGCGCTCTGCGCTGTCGCCGGTGCTGGTTACCCCCGACGAACTGGGAGATGCGTGGCAGGGCGACAAGCTTCACCTGCCCATGCGCACCTGGATCAATGGCAAGTGGTTCGGCGAAGCCGAATGCGGGGTGGACATGCAATTCAGCTTCGCCCAGCTGGTGGCCCATGTAGCCAGAACGCGGCCGTTGACCGCCGGCACGCTGGTCGGCTCAGGCACGATCGCCAATGAAGATACGTCCAGGGGCGCGTCGTGCCTGGCTGAGCAAAGGACAGTGGAGACCCTGCGCGATGGCAAGGCGGCGACCCCCTTCCTGAAGTTCGGTGACACAGTGCGGATCGAGGTGACCGACAAGGAAGGTCATTCAATCTTCGGCGCAATCGAGCAGAAAATGGTCGCTCTGTAAGCTGACGCAGCCGCAAAAGGAAAGCCCGCCGGACGTGAGTCGCGGCGGGCTTTTTTGTTCGCGCCGAAGCCCAGCCGGGCGGCGGCGCGGGTATTACTTCGCGGCCATCAGTGCCCGCGTCATGTCCAGCATGCGGTTGGAGAAGCCCCACTCGTTGTCGTACCACGAGAGCACCTTCACCAGCGTGCCGCCCATGACACGCGTCTGCGTGGCGTCGTAGATCGACGAGTGCGGATTGTGGTTGAAGTCGATCGACACCAGCGGCTTGGTGTTGGTGGTCAGGATGCCCTTCAGCGCACCGTTGCCGGCCTCGGCGATGGCAGCGTCGATTTCTTCCTTGCTGGTCTCGCGTTTGGCGACGAAGGTGAGGTCCACCACCGACACGTTGATCGTGGGCACGCGGATGGCGAAACCGTCGAGCTTGCCGTTCAGTTCCGGCAGTACCAGGCCCACCGCGGCGGCGGCGCCGGTCTTGGCCGGGATCTGGCTGTGCGTGGCGCTACGGGCGCGGCGCAGGTCCGAGTGGTACACATCCGTCAGCACCTGGTCGTTGGTGTAGGCATGGATGGTGGTCATCAGGCCATGCACGATGCCGATCTTCTCGTTGAGCACCTTGGCCAGCGGGGCCAGGCAGTTGGTGGTGCACGAGGCGTTGGAGATCACCTGCAGGCTGGAGGTGAGCTTGTCGTGGTTCACGCCGTACACGAACGTGCCGTCCACGTCCTTGTCGCCGGGCGCGGAGATGATCACTTTCTTCGCACCTGCGGCCAGATGCGCGCCGGCCTTGGCCTTGGAGGTGAAGAAGCCGGTGCTTTCCAGCACCACGTCGATGTCGTTCTCGCCCCAGGGAAGCTTCGACGGATCGCGCTCGGCGAACACCTTGATGCGGTCGCCATTGACGATCAGGTCGCCGCCGTCGACGGACACTTCGCCCGGGAAACGGCCATGCGCCGTGTCGTACTGGGTCAGGTGCGCGTTGGTCTCGGCATCGCCGAGGTCGTTCACCGCGACGATCTGGATGTCGTCGTGGCGGCCCGACTCATAGAGCGAGCGCAGGATGTTGCGACCGATGCGACCGTAACCGTTGATGGCGACCTTGATGGCCATAGGGCAGCGTCCTCTTGGGGTGCGTGGTGGTTCGGATGGGCTATGACCTCCAATTTTAGCCGGAAACGGGCCCGGGCGATGTTGTGGCCGCTTAACGCCCATGCACCGTGTCATCAGGCTGTGGCAGACTCCGCCGCCCAAGCCACCATGCAGGGCCTCCCATGCGCTCCACCCATATCCGCAGCGCCGTCGTCGCAGCATCTTTCGCGCTTAGCCTGGGCGCGGCCCCGGCCGCCTTCGCCTGGGGGCAGGTCGGCCACCGCATCGTGGCGAGCCTGGCCCAGCGACAGCTCGATCCCAAGGCCCTGGCCGAGGTCAAGCGCCTGCTGGCCACCGAAAACGACACGGACCTGGCCGATATCGCCAGCTGGCCCGACGAACTGCGCGATAACCCCGACACCAAGGCGTTGGGCAAGGCCACGGCCAAGCTGCACTACGTGGACTTCAACGACCCCACCTGCGTGTATTCACCGCCCAAATGCCCAGATGGCCAGTGCGTGGTGGAGGGCATCCGCAAGTACGTGGCCATCCTGGGTGACCGCTCGAAATCGGACACCGAACGCCGCGAGGCCCTGAGCTTCGTCGTGCATTTCGTTGGTGACGTACACCAGCCGCTGCATGCGGGATACCGCGACGACAAGGGCGGCAATGAATTCCAGGTGCAGTTCCAGGGCAAGGGCTCGAACCTGCACAAAGTGTGGGATTCAGGCATGTTGTATACGCGCAACCTGCAGTGGCCGGCCTATGCGGACCTGCTGGCGGCGCAGGGCGCGGTGACGCTGCCCCGGCCGATTCCGCCGCTGGACAACCCCTACGCCCAGTGGGCGGAGGAGTCGTGCAAGATCAGCAAGGCGCCGGGTTTCTATCCCGACAAGCACGAGATCGACGACGCCTATGTCGCCATCGAACGCCCCGTGGCCGAAGAGCGCCTTCGCCAAGCGGGCAAGCGGCTGGCCGACGTGTTGAACAAGACGCTGGACTAATTGTGGTAATTTCCGACAAATGACCGAAGCCCAAGTCCGTCGCACCAAGATCGTCGCCACCCTCGGCCCCGCCACCGATGCGCCCGGCATGCTCGAGCGCATCATCGAGGAGGGGGT
>NZ_DASYDG010000020.1:0-9728 GCF_036499745.1 Pinirhizobacter sp. | reverse complement strand
CCCATCCGGATCGATGTTCATAATCGGATTGTTCGACGCGTAGCCGTAGCGGTTGAAGCTATAGATGTTGCCCGGACTGAGCCCCACCGGATCGACGCTCAGGAAGCCGCCTGTGCCCGGATCGTAATAGCGCGCCTGCATATAAACAAGCGATGAATCCACGTCATCGACATGGCCCGCATACCCCGGCCCATCCGATGGCGACCCCAGCGTCTGCGTGCCATAGGGCCGGTAATCACTGCTTGATGTCACCGCACCTGATGCATTGGCGGTGGCCAGCACAGTGCCCTGGTGGTCCGAGTAGTAGTAGGTCACCGTCTCGGCTGCGGTTACCATCTGCACAACCAGCATCGGTGCGATACACATAAACATTCGCATAAAGATGCGAACGAAAACTGGACTTCTTCGCGTGCCGAATCGCGACGTTGGGAGAACGGACCTCATCAGGTACTCCTTAATCCGAGTTCAAAGCGAATTGAGACGTGCCGGTATTCACCTACGGACTTCCCAACGTATCTATCGACTCCGCCTGGCCCCACGCCGAACACCCATTCGCATTACACGCTCGTGCCTGGTAGACATACGTCAGCCCTGTCGACCCCCGGGTAAATATCATCGTCGTCGCCGTACCGCTATAAGCCGGATTCATGGAGCCGCCACCTATGGACTCCTGTACCTCATAGCGAGTGACATCGGTTACGGCCGACCAAACAGCCTGGATTCGTCCCTTGCTTGGGGGCGAGAGGAGAGTAAGGGTCAATGTGGCCGGCACATGTGGCACTAATGCCACTACGACATTTGCCGTCCCACTGAATGGTCCGCATCCGCTGGCGTTGCAGGCTTGCACACGATAGCCATAGGTTCCGTTGACCTTGCCCGATCGCCCGATGCTGGTGGTGGCAGAGTTTTGCAGGGTGGTAAAGCCACCACCATTCACCTGTTCCTGGATGAGGTACGTGGCCGCTCCCGATACGCCCGTCCAGCTGACGGTGTAGATGCCAATGTTATTGGTCGCTGGCGCACTGATTCCCGGCGCTGACTGTGGCGGAACGACAATGCTCGAACTCTTGCTTGGCCCGTACCCACTACATCCGGTCGCATTGCAAGCACGTACCCTATATGTGTACGTTCCTGACACAGTCGCGGTATAGGCATACGACAAACCCGCGCCGTTATAGATTGCGCCGAATGCACCGCCATTGATATTTTGCTCGAGCGAGTAACTGGTGGCGTAAAGGGCCGATGACCAGCCGATGGCGATATTCCCCGTACTGCTGGCCGGCACACTGATTGCCGCGGGAGCAGGCGGCGGCAGGGATACCACGATGCTATGTACCGTGCCTGGTGTGCCGCAGCCAGATGCTCCGCAAGGCGCCATGCGATAACCATAGGTGCCTGGTGTGCGGCCTGAGGTGCTCCAGCCCAGGCTGTTCGCCGTCTGGACAGCGGTCCACGCACCGCCATTCACTTGCTCGTCGAGGCGGTAATTGGATGTACCTGGGACAGCCGTCCAAGATACCGAGTACGCGCCGGTGGTGGACGAAGCAGGCACCGTCAGATCACCGAATGAGTTCGTGCCGATCGCAGGATGGCCGTAGTCCCGAAACCAGTGCATGCCTTCCTGGACCAGTTCAAACTGGATGCGGTTGCCGCTTCCCACGCCGCCGTTGACCGGTGTATTGATCGTCACCGGAGCATGTCCGCCTGGTGGAATGACAGGAAGCCCTGCGCGGGTGATGTCGTTCACCGTGATGGTGCCCGCGGCGTTGGCGAAGTGGTTGGCAAGGTTTACCGGGTACGAGCCCGTGCTGCTGATGTTAATGATGCCGCTGTTCTGCACGTCAACCGTCGCCACCAGGTTCTGGCCATCTGCCGAGAGGGTCGGTGCCGATGCGAGCGTCAACGACAGGTTCGATTCGGTTCCACGCAAGGCGAACTGGGTATTGCACAGGTACGTGGACGCCGGGGCGCAAGCAGAGAAGGGCCCCACCTCGATCGGCGTGGTCCCCCAGGCATCAAACCACGCCACGCCTTCCTGCACCGGCACCAGGCGTATGACATTGCCCGACCCGATCACGGCGCTGGCCGGGATGGTGGACGTCACGGCGGCATGGCCGCCCGGGGCGATGTCCGGGATATTTGTACGCGGAATGGAAACCGCAGCATCGTTTCCTGCCGTGGTGAATATCCGCGCCCCCATGTGCACCGGATCACGTCCGTTGGACTTCAGCGTCACCGTGCCCTGGTTGGCGATATCCACCGTCACGCTGATGGTGGTGCCGTCGGCCGAGAGCGTCGGCACCCCGATGAGGGTCAGCGTGACATTTATCTGCGAGGGATGGAACGCCGATGTGTCCACCAGCGCGGATGCCACCATCTTCTTGCCCAGATAGATGTAGTCCGTGGCGTTGGTGGTGTCTGGGTCGTACTGCCACATCAGCTGCCCGGCCTGGTTGTAGGCGTAGTAGGTCGGCGAGCCCGAGTCCGGAAACTTCTTCACCCGCCGTCCTTCCGCGTCGTACAGGTAGCTGTCCAGGCCAGTGATCTGGGTCAGCCTATTGGCCTCGTCGAATACCATCGGCACGTTGTTGCGCAGGATGACGTTGCCCCGGTTGTCGTAGACGAAGCTCAACACCGTGCTCGCTCCGCTGATCACCGAGGTCAGGAGGTTGTTGCCGTCGTATTGGTACGTGTTGGTGACTCCCACCGTGGTGAGCGTGCGGATATTGTTGAGGGTGTCGTAGGTGTAGCTCTCAGTGCCGCCCCACAGGTTGTCCGCAGTGGCGCTTGTCAGCCGGTTCAGGCCGTCGTAGCCCAGGGTCTTGTTGCGCTGGCCGTTATTGGTGTGGTCGGTGACCTGGGTGATGTTGGCGTTGCCGTCGTAGGCCAGTTGCTCGCTCACCACCGGGGCGCTGGCAGCACCATAGACGAAGGTCTCCAGCAGATTCCGCTTGTTCCTAGTGGTCGTGTACGGGACGCCGCTGCCAAAGGTGAAAGCCTTGAGGTCCCCGTCGGGATAGTAGGTGGCACCCGCGGCGTAACTCCCGGCGGCCGTGGGCCGACCCAGAAAATCGGGACTATAGGCCACCGCCTTGCCGTCCGGATAGACGGTGCTGGCTAGTACACCATTGACGTCATAGCCGTAGCCGATTGTCCAGTTATAGCCATCCACCGACAGGGTCTGCCCGCTCAGCAGGTCAAGCTTGTTGTAGCCGTAGGTCCAGCCCACTGTGCCGGAGACCGCCGTCAGCGGCTTGCCGGTGGCGGTGTAGGTCATCGCGGTGGCCGCCGTGCCGGCCGGATAGGCGATACCGGTAACGCGGTTCATGGCGTCATAACCACGCGTGGTCTTCCCTGCCGTTACCTGGTCTCGACCGCAGATCTTGTCCTCATTGTTGGGATCGACCACATCGGCGATCTCCTGTCCGGACGCGCTCCAGGCCAGGTTGTTGGCCGCGTCATAGTCCATCACCTCGGATTTCGATTCCGGTTCCTTCGTCCGGCACAGACGGTGGTAACGGTCGTACCACATCATCTTGCTCAGCCCGCCTTGGGTGATCGACTTCGGGCTACCGTAAATGTCGCGGTCGATGGTCTGGGTGACCCCTTCTGGGGCGACGACCTGGATGACGTTCTCGTAGGACGGTTCATCGAACACCTGGTAGCTGCTGATGGTGCTGTAGCCCTTCGGGTCGATCACCTGCTTGCGGGCGCCGGAAAGGTAGTTGAACGTCGTGGTGAGGATGCCCTGCTCCAAGGGCTGTACGGTAGAGATAACGCGGCTCAACGCGTCATAGTTGGTGGTGATGCCAGCCGAGAGCCCAGACGGTTCCAGGTTCCCGTCGGCGGGATAGGACTGGAAGATCGTATTGCCGCGGAAATCGTAATCCGTGCGGCTGGTGATGGGCGTGCCGCCATCGCTTGACCGGCGCGTCAACACCTCCTTGGGACGCATCATCGCGTCGAAATAGGTGTAGGTTGCTTTCGGACCCTGGAACACACCGCGCAACCAATGGCCGGCTTCGATACCGTGCGATACCCAGGTCTCATAGGTGTACGTAAAGGTCTGCTTGGCCCAGGCAACGGAATCGCCCGTAGGGTAATCGACCTCGGCGATGCGCCCGATCGGGTCGTACAGGTACGAGGTGGTATTGCCGGCCTGGTTGGTGATCGAACTGACCTGGCTATAGTCGTCCACCATCAGCGACATCGAGGTGCCGTCGGGAAAACCGATCGCCTGCGGGATGCCGCGCTTGTAGCTACCGAGCGTCGTGGTCTTGGTATTGCCGTCGGTGAAGCTGGCCAACTGACCGGCGGCATTGAAGGTATAGGACATCAACGGCTGCCCGAAGTGATAACGCTTCAGCGGCGTAACCGAGGATAGGTTGTAGTCCATCTGGCTGACCGTTTTGCCATTGATCACGACCGCGGTTGGCAGGCCCAAAACCCAGTGCGGCAGGTCGTTCAGGTAGCTGGTTTGTTCCACCAGTGTCTGTCCCGTGGCAGACGACAAACGCGATGCGGTCGTTGCCCGTCCATACGCATCAAATGCAGGCGCCGACCACGTATAGGTATCGCCATCCTGGGCCAGCACTTTGTTGTTCAATGGCGCCAGCGTGTCCACCTGGGCATTGTTGGTTCGGGGCGACAGCGAAGTGCCGAACCCTCCTATCGTTGCGTAAGAGTCTGTTTCCGTCCTTGCAATCGTGCTTCCAACGCCACCGGAGTATTGGTCCGTGCGAAGCAGACGGCTCTCCGTGGCATCGTACTTGTTGCTGAACGTATAGCGCATGACGCGGTTGTCGGGTGCGGTAACGTCGGTCCACACCGTGGATGCACATCCTCCACCCGTGCAATCTTCTACCCAACTCTGATTCGGCGGGGAGTAGTCGTAAGTCCATATCTGAGTGCCAATGCCGGCACCGGTGAAGACCTTACCGGTCGCGGTGAGTGAGTACCAGGCATTCGGGTAAAGCGCAAAACCATAGTCGATTGTCTCGTTGAGCGGCGCTCCCCAGCAAATCTTGCTGACGTATGAACGTCCGTGTTTCATGGGCTGCACCATGAAGCTGCCCGTTAGCCCCGACGGATGGGTGATGGTCCCCGTGTAAACAATCGACGTGTTGTCCGGTGAAGGAACGTCCCCACACAAGCCGCTTCCGTTGGTCGTGATGCTCGACACGCGAGCAATCGAAAGATTCGAAAAGTCGAACGACCATGTGCTGTTGTCTGGCTGCATCACCTGGCTCAGGAAGCTGAAGGCGCCGGCATAGTTGTACGTCCATACACGGCGTGGACCTGCTGCCGGGCCAAGTTCAGCCGTATGCACACGATTGGTCCCAGCGTAGTAAGTCAGGGCAAGTCGGCGACCATCGCTGGCATCGATGGTGGTGAGGTTGGGCCCCGAGTACGAATACGTCAGCCAGTTGCCGAAGCGGTCCTCCACGCGCGTTACCAACATGTCCGCGCGACGCCGGTTGAGGAAATCCCCGATGGGCAGGTTCGGGCGATACACACCCTTGAATCCACCGGTCAGCCCCGAAGGAGTGGAGTTGGCATACAGGCCACGGCTCATTTGCGGCTCGGCGTGATACTGCAGCCAGTTGAACCAATACTTGGTGCCATCCGGCGCCACGGCCAGAAATGCTTCACCGGGTTCGCCATTGGCCGTGGCCGGCAGGCAGCTGACCATCCAGTGGGCTTTGGTGGCGATCGGAAACGTCATGGCGACGCCTCCGGATGTCATCGTCGGAGCGGGAATTCCAGTGCCCCGCGTCATCAGTTCCTGGCTGCCCTGTCCCGGTACAACTAACTGATAGCCGTGCCACCAATCGCCCGGATTCCAATCCGATCTTCCGGCGTCACGCGGAAACGCAACGGGCGGCGGCGGGTTGAACTGGCTGCATCGGGCATACGGGTTGACGGCATCGACTTTCCAGTCGGTCACCGTTCCAGAAGCGGAGGTGAGCGTGGTGATGCGAGGTAGGTTGAGCTCCCAGTCGCTGAAGTTGTTCTCGGTCCACGCCAGGGCAAAGTAATCCCCACGCAGGGAAAATGAGCGAGTCAGCTGAATCGACAGGCCAGTTCCCGGCTGGCTGACGTCCGTCTGCTCGAACGAAAGGCTGCCGTTGTACAGGCTGACATTCTCGCCAAAGGGATTTTCGCCCAGCGGCTGGATGTCCTCATTGACCTTGATTAATTTCTTGTAGTCGTCCTCGGGCGTCGTGGTTTGCGCACGAAGCGGGGTCGACCACGCAAGTACAGCCACAACCATCGCCATGCTGGCGAATAGCACGTCCCTGCGCATTGGATTTTCCCCTGACTGTGGTCGCAAATTCCTGGGCACTCGCAATAAGATGCGAGGCCGATGCATTGGACGGTTAGCGTCGGGCGACGTCTATACGAATTATTCCTAAGCGTTTTCGGCACCTTGCCGACTTGCAAAGACCAACGAATTCAGCGAATGAACAGCTTGTCGATCAGATCCTCAAGGACCCGCCCCTCCGCGGTCAGCTCGTCGCTAACGTCAAATCCGATTCGTGCCAACGCATTGGTGCATGCCTCGCTCAATGCTATGACCTGCTCGTCCGAGCCAAGCAGCCTTTGCTGATCCAGCACCATCGTGCGAGTGAGGTCCTCGGTTTCGGGGCAACTCAACAATAGTTCGCGCTCGTACGAGGAGACTCGAATGATCATCCTGAACCTCCAGTCCCTGCCATGACTAATAGGTATGCGTGTGGCTCGGATCGCGTTTGAGCGATGTGTCGTCTTTCAGCACGATCTCGTCACCGGCATAGCTGCCGTATTGCTCGCGCAGACTGGCGATATCGAATGATCGGTAGGTAAGGAATTCGCTGTCTTGCAGCAGGTTCTTTGTGTTGCCGTAGATCGCGCAGCGGAAGCGACGGGCTTCCATGGGGTGGCAATCGATCCACGCCCCGCCGTCGGCGCTCCCCACCCAGACGGCAGACGCGGTGGGCTTGGGCCCGGACGGATCGTTACAGCCCGCACAGGCCAGGGCGGTAGCCAAAGCACTGCATCGAAGAATGAGCTGCCACGACTGCTTCATGGGCCGCCTCCGCCGGCGGATATTCGCAAGATCATACGATCTTGTGCCATTTATACGCCCAGTACCAGCCTTGTGGCACTCACACGGTTTTTCCGGCCTGCGCGGCAGGCTGTTCCCGTTAATTCCCGGCACTAAGGAGGCACCTGGCGTGAAAGAGACCATCTTCGAGGCCCTGCGCGAGAGCCATGCCATCCAGCGATCGCTGGTGCGCAAGCTGATGCTGTCCCACCCGGGCGAACACCGGGTAGAGGTGTTCACTGCCCTGCGTATCGAGCTGGCCGCCCACGAAGCCGCCGAGGAGCGCTACCTCTATGCCCCGATCCTGATGGACGACCGCGGCCTGCATGCCTCGCGCGACGCCCTGGCCGATCACCACAAGATGGACGAGATGGTGGACGACCTGCAGACCCGCGACCACGCCGGACGCGGCTGGATGGCGACCGTGCACAAGCTATCGAAGGAGTTGCACGATCACCTTCGCGAGGAAGAGAAAATCTTTTTCCAGCTGTCGGGAAAAATTCTCACCAGCGCGCAGAAGACCGGGCTGGCCACCAAGTATTGGCGCGACTATCGGCGCATGCATGTCATGCTGGAAGAGACCTAAGGTCGTTCAAATCCACTCCGCGGGCGACGACCCTAGCGGACTGGCGGCATGGTTCCACTTTGCCTCGCATCCATCCATGGCCACCGGCCAGCGAAGGCGACGCGCTTCGCCCCATACCGTGTGTTCTGGCCACGGATCGATATCCGCTGGCGTCTCAGCGGCAAGCGTCGAGGTGTCGTTGGGCGTGGCGTGATCAAGCAGGAACCTAGCGGTGCGTGCCAGCGATAACCGCGCTTGCATGCCGCGGCCTGTCTTCAACCGCTCGGTGATGCCTCGCACTGCTGCGGCGGCCATGAGGTAACCCGTGCCGTGATCGAGCGCCTGCACCGGCAACGGCTTCGGCTTGTCGGCGCCTGTTGCTTGCATGCCTGCGTCGGCGATCCCAGTGCTCATCTGTACCAGGCTGTCGAAGCCGCGGCGGTCGGCCCATGGGCCAGTCCAGCCGTAGGCGTCCAGGCATACGTCGACGAGACCAGGCGCCAAACGACGACGTGCTTCTACACCGAAGCCGAGCCGCTCCAGTGCATCAGGACGATAGCCGTGCACCAGGATGTCGGTGGTCGATAGCAGCTTCTCAAAAAGGGCGCGGTCGTTTTTCTTGTGCAGATCCAGCCGTGCGCATCGCTTGCCGAGGGTGAGGTCAGTGACCAGGCCCGGCTCATCCCAGGTGGGTGGATCGATGCGCAGGACGTCAGCGCCGTAAGCCGCGAGGAATCGCGTGGCCGCTGGCCCAGCCAGGACGCGGGTGAGATCCAGTACCCGCAATCCATCGAGCGGACGGTTGGCGTCCGGCCGCCACCGGGAGCGGGTTTCGTCGTGCATTTGTTGTCGATGGACCAAGGGTTCGCTGGCGACGGCGAGGCCCTGCGGATGGCCGGCCCAGCTGTTGAGCGAGCGCATCTCGGCGGCACAACCACCCACGTCGACGATGGCCTGCTCGAGGTCCGCCTTCTTCCATGCGCTCACAGCCTTGGCCATGCCGGCCTTGTCCTGGTGTTCGCCAAGGATTCGCTCGGCGGCCTTGCGATGATGCAGCGCATTGGTGTGCAGGCGAATCCAGCCATCGCTTGCAAGGTAATCGCCCGCGATCGGATCCCACGGCGCAGGTGGCATCCAGCCGATGGGGCGTTGCGACCAGGCGAACCACATCGAGGCCAGGCGGCGATCGACGGCGACCCTCGCCGGCGATGTGGATGTCGCATGGTTGCGCAATTCACTGATGGCGAGGCCGGCGGCGGCCATCGTGGCGGAGGCAAGATCGGTGACTGGGAAGATGGCTGGTAGAGCGCCTGCTTCTACAAATGCTGCTGCATCGAGCATGGCCAGATCACCGGCCAGCGCGCTCCATGCAGACGCCAACATGGCGCGGCCAGGCTGTTCGTTCACGGGCATCGACGAACTCTCCGGGGAAGCCATCTTCCTACCTTAGGTCCGTAGCGGCAGACCTGTCATCAGGTCTTCGTGCCCTTGACGCGCCGGGCGCGCATAGCATCGAACACCACGCACAATAGGCACTCGGCCGAGGCGATCCAGCCAGCGAGCGACCCGAGCAGGAGGATCCACAGGGCAACGCCGGCGGTACCCCAGTCGCTGGGTTCGGGGGTGGCGGCGGCAGCAGTGTTGAATTCCCAGGCCGACAGCGCGGCCAGCAAGGGAATCAGCAGCAGCGCAAATATCGTCCAGGGCTTGCTACGCGCGTGGATCAGAAGAAGGGCGGCTGCCGCAAACGGGGACAGGATCAGGAACCCTGAGATCAGGAAGTGCATGACACAGCGCTCGTGGCTTCTAGAAGCGAACTTTCATCCTACGACCGAAACGTGACAAAGGGAAAACTAAGATTTCTATCGAAACCGCAAATCACTAGGGGTCAGAGTGATAGCGGAAGCGCACTATGACTCTGACCCCTAGTGAAAGGTCGTTGGACAAAGAAAAACCCCGTCCTCTTTCGAGAACGGGGTTTTGGATAAAGCCCCTGGCGGTGACCTACTCTTGCATGGCTTGAGCCACACTACCATCGGCGCATGCGCGTTTCACTGCTGAGTTCGGGATGGGATC